>JAKLHG010000027.1 GCA_022710255.1 Candidatus Hydrogenedentota bacterium | reverse complement strand
ATGTTTCCTGGGACGCGCAAAAAGTGCTGTTCTGCTTTAAACCCCATAACGAGAAATCCTTCCACCTCTATGAGATCAACACGGACGGTTCCGGATTGACGCAGCTTACCGACGGTCCTTACGATGACTTTGATCCCATTTATCTGCCCGATGAAAACCAAGTTCTCTTTTCGACGACCCGGGGCAACACCTATGTCCGCTGCATGCCGCCCACCAATGCGTATGTTCTCGCCCGGTGCAATCGTGACGGACGCAATATCTACCTGATTTCCGCCAACAACGAGCCGGATTACCTGCCTTCGGTCATGAACGATGGCCGCGTCATTTACACGCGCTGGGAATACACGGACAAGCCGCTCTGGCGCGCGCAAAGTCTGTGGACCGTCAACCCGGACGGCGCCCAATCCAACACCTTCTGGGGCAACCAGAGCGTGTGGCCCGACCTGCTCAAGGACGCTCGCGCCATCCCCGGAAGCCGGCGCGTCATGTTTACCGGCAGCGCCCACCACAACTGGTTCCACGGTTCCGTGGGTATCATTGACCCGGACAAAGGCCTCAATTTTCCCGACGGTCTCACCAAGGTCACCGCCGATGTGGAATGGCCCGAATGCGGCAACGGGCCAGTGGACCCCGTGGAATCCTTCGACTATCATCCGTACGGCAAGTACGAGGGCTTCTATTCTCCCTATCCGCTGAGCGAACAGGATTTCATCGTCTCGGCCGACCGCGCGGGCAAATTCGTCCTGTATCTTATGGACGTGGACGGCAACCGCGAGCTCATTTATGAAGGCGACAACCATATCCTGCACGCCATGCCGCTGAAACCGCGCACGGCGCCGCCGGTCATTGCTGATCGCGCTCAGTTGCCCACGGCGGAAGCGCGGAACGCGCCCGGTCCGGGCGTCATTTACAGTACCAACGTCTACCAGAACGCTCCGGAAGTGCTGCGCGGCAAGGCGCGATACCTGCGTATTCTCAACATAGACCACAAGACGTACACTTACTGGTACCGGCGGCCTTATATTTCGACGGGGCCGGTCGTTTCCGCCGTCCAGTCCGAGGGCGTCAAGCGTGTTATCGGCACCGTGCCCATCGAAGCGGACGGCTCGGTCAGTTTCGAGGCGCCTTCCGGCATTCCCCTTCATTTTCAGCTGCTCGACGAGGAGCAGCGCGCCCTGCAGACCATGCGCAGCTTCGTCAATGTCATGCCCGGCGAAAGCCGGGGCTGCCTCGGCTGCCACGAATTGCACAGCCGCTCCCCGGAAAGTGAATTTCGCGGCGCCGCCCTCGCGCGCACGCCGAGCGCCATAACGCCGCCGCCCTGGCCCGCCGACACCATCAGCTGGACCCGGTATGTCCGCCCCATCCTGGACAAGCACTGCGCCTCCTGCCACGAAGGCGACGGGGAAGCCCGGGAGGTCTTCGATACCACCGAGCGCCCCGGCGCGAACACCTTTACCGAGCCGTACCTGACCATTATCGGCCAGCCGTCCTGGGGCGCGCCCTACCAGCCACCCGAAACTCCGCCGCCCGGCTTCGGCATCGCGGGCCAACTCATGGTGGAAGGTTACGATACGCGCGACCCCGCCGCCTACACCACGCCCGAACCCATGACGGCCCTGTCCTACAAGAGCCGCCTGGTAGAACTCGCCTCAAGCGGCAACCACTACAACGTCAAGGTGGACGAAGTCGAGCGCCTGCGCCTCATCGCCTGGGTGGATGCCATGACGCCCTACCTCGGCGAGGAGGAAATCCGGCAGATGCCCGATCCCGACTTCCAGGGCATCGACTGGCTGGCCCTGCGCCCGCGCCTGCAAACCGCGCCGGAAATTACTCGGCCAGGTCCCGTGGACTGAAAGCACATTGTATTACGATGTGTGCTGAAAGGCGGTAGTCGGAACTGGAAAAGCAAAGAGGAAGGACCAAAAGGACATAAAGGACGCAAACGACATGTCGCCTGGCAGCGCGCAGGGAAACCCGGGGCTCATTGGTAAGGCAGCAGGAACAATTTCTTGGCCCCAGGGCTGTCCCGGATTCTTTCCTGTTTCCGTTACTTACCGCTTTGCCCCGGCCAGGACATAGAGTTCCTCATCGCTTCTCAGATAGATGCTGGTGCCTTTATCGGCAACAACGGCTTCATCAATCTTTTTGGGGGGTAAATTATAATGCCGCACGGCCTTGCCGGTGGAAATCTCCCACAGTTCGGCAAGATCAAGGCTGTCACTGTTATAGGCAAAGGCATAGGCGCCATCCGGGCTTAATGCCAGGTGATTGTTTAGCTCTCCCCGGGCATTCCGCGCTTCCGCCAGGCCGGTGCGGATGGTGCGTAACAAGTCGCCGGATTGGATATCCCAGACGCGCAGAATTTGTCCCGAGGCCATGGTAATCAGCTGTTTACCGTCCGCCGAGAACCCGCTGGTGATTTTTGGGGTGACAGGATTAAGGGTTACAATGCGTCCGATGAGACGTTTCCCGAAACTTGCCGCCGCCTCGAGAAAACCGTCCGGAGGACTCTCCTGCCGCGCCGCTACCATGTCTGGTTCCGTAAAAGTGCGCACCACCTCACCGGTCGAGGAACTGTAAAGTTTTACATATCCGTCCAAACCCTGAAACACAAAATAAGTCCCATCCGGGGAGAAAGATATGCTATGGAACATTGTTTGACGGGGGAAACTTTCATATTTCACGGGCACATCAATGTCCACTTGCGTGTACTCGTTTTCCAGGTGAATGACGGTCAACTGGTCGGGAGCATGTACCGCCACATACCGGCTATTTGGCGGAAAGAAAACCTCGTTATAGGGCATTTCCTTTTCAGCCGGAATGGAAGCGCAGGTCCGTCCGCTTTCTATTTCGACCAGATGAAAAGGACCGTTTGAAGGATATTGAACCACGCAATGCCGGCCGTCGGGAGATAGGCCACGGGGCGAACCGGGCACCTCCCGTATGGGTTCCGCAAGATGTGCTTCGAAGACCTGTGTCACAGTTGCCTGTTCCCGACTTTCAGCATCCTCCCTGGTGTACCACGCCAGCGCGCGGTTCAGGTCTGCACTAACGTATGACATAAAATGCCGCCTGGGCGGCCCTTCGGCATGCCAGGTTTTGACGCACTCCATATCTTCCAACCGGCAGGCTTCCATCTTGTTCCTGCGGGTATCAAACAAAATATGGGGGGGCCGTATTGCCTTGATTTCTCCCGGAGCATAGTTCCCGGGCGGACATTGCCAAATCATCCGGGGCGTTGCTCCCTCCTCCAGGGGCCAAAGCCAGCAACGGCGGGACCTGTCCCAGGAATAAATCCAGTCTTTACCTTCTGCCAGGACAGGACTATATAAAACGAAGGCATGTCCTTCTCCCGCAAGGATCACCGCAGCCTCATCCATGTCCAGATTGACAGCCGTCATTCTGTCTCCTTCAACACTCCCAGTAAGCATATACCCTTCAGGCGTAAAATGGTATCGAGCCGCCGAGGTTTCCAGGACACGCTCCACCACGCCCGTGCGCGCGTCAATCAGGGTGAGCCTGGTTCTCCAGTTATTGATGTTTAGTTCGTCAAAAACGGCTTTTCCGCCTGGTGTGACGTAATACAACAGGGGATGATCCTTGCTGCTCAGGACGTATCCCTTCTCAATCAGGCCACTTTCCGGTTGCCAGAACCAGGTGGTCAGGGTCTTCTGTGAATTTGGCGGTGATTCTCCCGTTACTATTAACAGGGTTTTGGTGTCCGGCATCCAACCACCCACCCCGAACTTTCCGGTCCTCTCCCCGGAAATGGTCGGCTGGAGCGGAAGTCCCTCCGGGGTATATACAACGCCCCCATCGTCAAAACAGGTGTATACCCATGCACTGTTCCCGATAAACTTGGTTTGACTGGGTTTGCCTTTCGAATCCTCAGAAACCTTCCATTGTTCCTTGCCGGTGTTCTTGTCTATCACCTGAAATCCCTTCGTCTTCTCAATGACCAGGGTATCCCGGCTGAACGTGCAGTCGTCATGAGTTTCGAACGGAAGCGACCACAAGCGTTTCCCGCTATCCATGCGCTGCGCGTACACCGCCGTATCTGTAAGAACAAAAAGCAAATTCTTCTCAACATCCACATGTACAACCCATGGAGGACGAGAAATAATGTTGGTGGCGTCGTGCGCCGCAGCCATCCCCGCAAGAAGCGACAAGACAACGGGGACGATAAACAGCACCGTTAAGCAACGCATAAGACAGAATCCTTTCCTATACGGGTAACATTGACCTTATACACTATTCTCTGCTATTCCCCGAGTTTTTTGCCAATCTGTGTTTCCCTGTGTCTGAATAGGACCGCAATGGGCATCATTTCGTTGAAAGTGCGGACGATAAACGTTTCTTTTTCTATTATGGATATCCTGTTGAAAAAGTCTTACGCCTGTTCTGCTTTTGTTATTTGGGTAGTTTCCCTCCAGGTAAACAAGTTCATTACTATCCGGCCAAGGACCTGAATGCAAGCATGTACCAGGCCAATCTGGAAAACGACATAAAACACATCGTAAACGGGACCTCTTGCATCTCAGGTATAAGCCGCCACCACCCCACCACAGGCATCCAGAACAGGAAGGCAACAATGCCATTCCACAAGAGTGATTTTTCTACATACAACAGCGAAAAAAATACAACAAGAAAACCTATCATCGCCGGGACTGTCAGTGTCAAGTTCATCGCCTCTGAATCGTTCCCAACCGTAAACGCCAGCATAAAGGACACGTGAATGGCCAATAACGGCCAAATCATCCATAAGAACCGCTTATTCCTTGAGGTTGTCTCTTTCCCGCCGGCCCGGGCGTTTTCTTCTTTATAAAACCGATTAATAAACACCCTGCCGGTAGATTGAATGAAACAATGCGCCAAGGCAACTATCCCGATGCTGATTGCCACGTCGATTACTTCCTCTTTCCAAACGGTTACAGTGTCCGGCCACGCCCAATGGAATCCGAGGACAGGCAACCAGAATACAAACGCGACAGCGCCGTTCCACAAAGGCGATTTTTCTGCGTACAGTAGTCTGATAAAGAAAACAACAAATAAGGCCACTTCCGGCACTATGAAAAGAAGGCGCAGATCGGGTGAAAACTTGCCTGTGATCAGCATCGAATACAGGGGTACAATCGTCCCTATTGTCGATACGATGCATTTTTTTCCGGACTGTCATAAGGACACCTTTCCGATACTACCGTCTCGCTCAAAAATAGCCAAGGCTTTGGAGGGTCTCTTCCATTTCCTCGGACTGCTCCTCCGGGGTTGATTCAGGTTTCAGATACCCTTTCTCCTCAAGGAATATCCGGATGTCGTGGGAGATGACATTCGGGATGCGGCTTATTTTGACCGGGTCGGGAACCTGGTCCGGACAGCGTTCTCGGAAAGCGTTTAGAATGTCCTGCACATGGTCGCGCACCTCCGGCATTGCTTCCAGGATATTTTCTTTTTCCGCCGGGTCCTTTTTCCTATTGAAAAGCGCCTCGTATTGAAGGGCCCCCCACGGGTGCGGTGAGGGACGTATTCCCCGGAGTGTTTCCTCACGCGAGACGGCCATGTTTTGCGAAATGGTGACACGCTCCTCCAACGTCAGCCACTTGGGTGCGGCGATATACAGGTATTCTCCCTCCACGACGGCACGGACGACATTACGCACGGGGTTGAGCAGTTCAGCGATAATGGGCTTTTCTTTGGGCTTGGGCACCCAGGCGCCATTTTCCCGCTGAAACAGCGGGGCGCCGTCCACGGCATGTTCCGCCGGGGGCAGCCCCGCCAGTTCGAGCAGGCTGGGCAGGAGGTCCACCAAAGCGACGGGGGTCGGTATCCGTGCCGGAGTCAGCCGCATTGGCATCCAGAAAAGCAGGGGAACGTGGATGGACTCCGAGAAGAGGGACCAGGCGTGCTCAACGGAGCCATGCTCTAAAAACTCCTCCCCATGGTCGGCGACAAAGACCAGCAGGGTATCCTCCAGCGTTCCCAAGGCCTTCAATCCTTTGAACAAAGCCTTGATGGCATCGTCGTCCTGGGCGATTTCGGCGTCATACCGCAGCATCAGGTCCTCGAAGCGCGCCTCGCCCGGCCCGAAACCCTCAGCAAGCAGCGTGTCCAGGTGCGCGCGCACATCGTCTATGGCGTCCAGCGGTTCCGGATAAATCTCCGGAGCAAAACGCAGATAGTATTCATCGGGGGGCGTATAGGGTGTGTGTGGGCTGACGTAATGCAGGTAGGTAAACGTCTTTTGGTCTTTATGGTCCGCCATGGAGCGCAAGGCTCGTTCTGTCAGTCTCCCGCTTTGGCTTTTCTTGTCATAGGTCTTCGCAAGGAATTCATGTTCGTCAAAGGACCTATGCAGTTCCGTATAGTCCAGGGTGGGGTTGGTGGAGAAATACGCCGTATGGTATCCGCCTGCAGCAAGCAGTCGGACCAGATCCTTTACTTTGGGGTTGGTATTGGCGTACTGTCCGCCACCCCAGGGGTTGGCGGAGGGGTATATCCCGTAGAACAGGGACAGGGTGGATTCCACGGTAAAAGATGACTGGCTGTAGGCGCTTTCAAAAAGCACGCTTTCAGCCGCCAGGGTATCTATAAACGGCGAGGTGTTGCGTTCATAGCCGTAACAGCCCAGGTGGTCGGCGCGCAACGCGTCCACCAGGACAATGACAATATGACGCGGCGGGGCGTCCGGCACCACCGGACCTTCGCCACTGGCTGCGGCAAAGACAAAAATAACGGCCATCATGCAGAATAGAAAAGTTCGAATGGGTAATGTCACGTTGGGCTTTCCGGTTGTGGTGTATGCGGTACTTTCTAAATGTTTTCGCGACTGTTTATATTGTCCGGACTCAGCGTAGCAAAAGGAGCTTGGAATACACAAGACAGGCCCTTTGACCGCGGCGGATGACTGTTGTAGTATAGGTCCTATATGACCTATGAGACCTATAAACAGGAGGTTTAATGAAGAACATAGACTATTGTGTAACCGTGGCTTTGCTGCTGGCCGGAGTGTTAATGGCAAGTGCCTTTGCCGCGCCCGGCGACTTCAGTGGCAGGATTGGGCGGCCCGTGGTGGTTGCGGCGGCGGCCATCGGCTGCGGGGGCGACTATGGTAAGAAACTGCCGCTGGCGATTGAACATCTTCATGCCGCCGGCGCGGCAGGTGCGGACATCGTGTGCCTGCCCGAAGAATTCAGCGGGGGGGCGCCGGAACCGGTGCCGGGACCGATCACCGCCGCGGTTGCCGCTCTGGCGAAGCAATATGGCATGTATGTGATTTGTCCGCTGAAGGAACGTTTTGAAGACAAGGAATACAATACGGCGGTGCTGATTGACCGTGAGGGTAACCTTGCCGGGTGTTACCGCAAGATATTTGTGTTCTGGAGTGAAAACGTCCATGCGGGCGAGGCGCGGGTGCCGTGGTTTGACACCGACTTCGGGCGTATCAGCATCTTGACCTGCTTCGATATCAATTTTCCCGAACTGTGGCTGGAGACGGCGCGTAACGGGTCGGAAATCGTGTTCTGGCCGAGCGCGTTCGGTGGCGGGTTCCCGCTGAACGGGTACGCCGGTACAAACGCCTATTATGTCGTGTCCGTAGGGGATGGGAATTTTATTGACATGACGGGCGAGGCTATCGCGGCGGCATCGGAGCCCCTTGACGGGTTGCATATTGCGACACTGGATATGGATCGTACACTGGTGCATAAAGATTACAATCGGGACAAGGTGGTTTCTTTACTGGCGGCACATCCGGATGAAATCGTTCTGGAGCGGGACTGGCATCCGGAAGGGTGGTTCATGCTGCGGGCATTGAAGCCCGGCGTCCGCACCCGCGACCTGTGCCGCAGGCATGACATCGAAACCCTTCAGGAATACCGCCTTCGGAGCCGGGAGCAAATCAATGAGCGGAGGACGGCGGGAATGCGCATCGGCGCGGACAGTAACGGCGTTCCGACGGGCATGGATAGTACCGCCGGGAAAGAAGAGGTTCCGGCATGGATACGCGCTTTTTCCGGACGCCTTATCCATGCCTGGCGACGCGGTCATCCCCTGCCCCAGTTGAGCGCGGTTTATCCGGAGGCCACCCTGGCGGATGCCTACGCCATACAGCGGCAACTGGTTATCGGTTCGGGCCTTTTCGGTGACGTGGGCGGTTTCAAGGCGGCCGGTGTGGGCGGCCTGGGAGAAGCCGATTACCCGCCTGTCGCGGTTATACCGGCTGCCGGCGTATTCCCTTCCGCTAATACCATCGTAATCGACTTGCGGGACGGGCCGCCCAGGCACGTGGAAACGGAGATCGGTTACCGTATCGGCAAACCGATCCTCGTAACGCCGGGTTCGGTAGAAGAATTACGGGCGTATGTGGATGCGGTGATGGCGGTTGTCGAGGTGCCGGGCAACCCGGTGGCTTCTTTTCAACCAGGCACCCGTGAAGACTTGGTCGCTTGGAATATCAATGGGAAGGAAATGATTACGGGTGACCCCCATGATCCGTCCGGAATCGACCCGGATGCCGTGGAAATCACCTTTACGCGCGATGAAGAAACCATTAATAGGGCGCGGGGCGACATGGCCGCTCTCGGGCAATGGCCGACCCTGTTAAAAACAGTGAATCAGATTCTGCAACAGGGGTATACTATCGGGACGGGTCAAGTGATCTCGAACGGGGCCCTCGGCACGATTGTAAAGGCGATGCCGGGCGTCTATCGGGCGGACTTCGGCCCCCTCGGGATTATTGCCTTCGATGCGCGTTGAACCAGTCCTTTGGGCATGCTCCCGGTCAGGGGACAGGTTTTATGCGTCCACCTGCTGTCTTGTCAAGAAAAAAGCCGCAGGGCGGACCATCGTACTTTGAGGGTTGTATTTTTTTTTGAACAACCTGTTGATAGTGTCCTATACTCAATAGCGGGAAGCCAACAAGTTCCCGGTGGATGTGGGGGCCTTCGCATGCCTGCTTTCACCGGGTTGGGAAGTCAAAATGACGATACCACAGTTACTCGAAGAGCAGGCCCGGCGTGAAAATGACCGGGTTATGCTTCTTTACGGCAGCGAACAAATTACCTATGGCGAGATGCATAGGCGGGTTGGCCGTGTGGCCGGCAACCTGAAAGCCCTTGGCGTAAAACCCGGGGATAAAATCGCCCTGTTGATGGAGAACTGTCTGGAATACATCTATTGTTTTCTGGGCTTTGGTCGTATTGGCGCCGTGATGGTGCCCATCAATCCCGCCCTGAAACCTGAGGAAGTGGCGTATATCATCAACGATTCCGAGGCGGAAACACTGGTCGTAAAATCCGAGTTGCTTGGCAACCTGGGGGATATCCGGGCCGCTTTGCCCGCCATAAAACGTCATATTGTGGTCGGCGCTCCTGTGGAGGGGGCTTTGCATTTCGATTCATTGCTTGCAACCGTTGACGTCCCGGCCGCTATAACGGGGGAGCAGGACGATGCCGCGCTCATCTATACTTCCGGGACGACCGGTAAGCCCAAAGGGGTGGTTTTGACCCACGGGAACTACATTTGGGACGCGCGCGCCATGTCGAGGTCGAATCGTCTCACCCCGGAAGACCGCTTCCTTTGCGTGCTGCCCCTGTTCCATGTGAACGCGCAGGTGGTATCGGTGCTTACGCCCATGATGGTGCGTGCGACAATCGTGCTGGTGGGCGGCGCGTTCAATCCCTTCAGTTTGTTGCATCTCATAGAACAGTATCGCATCACCATCATGAGCGCAGTCCCCACCATTTACGGCCTGCTTACCCGGTTGCCCAAGGCCGGGAGCGCGGATGTCAGTTCTGTGCGTTTCTTCGTCTCAGGCGCGGCGCCCATGCCGCAGGCCATTTATGAGGCGGTGCAGGCGGTGTTCAAAAAACCGCTCATCATGGGCTATGGCCTGAGTGAAGCCACCTGTGCCAGTGCTGTCGCGGACCATGAAGATCCCATACATTGGAATTCCTCGGGGCCCGCCTTGCGCTACACCAGCATCCGTATTGTTGACAAAGAAGGCAAGGATCTTCCTGTCGGGGAAGTTGGTGAAATTCTTATTTCCGGCCCGACGGTCATGAAAGGCTATTATCACAATCCCGAGGCTACGGCGGAGGTTTTGGCGGACGGCTGGCTCAAAACGGGAGACCTGGGGCATTTTGATGAGCATGGGTACCTGTATATCGTAGACCGGGTCAAGGATATGATTATTCGCGGCGGCATGAACATTTATTCCGCCCAGGTTGAGCAGGTGATCGCCGCCATGACCGAAGTGCAGGAAGTTGCGGTTATCGGGGTGGATGAACCGACCTGGGGCCAGGAAGTACTTGCAGTTGTGGAAGTCAAACCCGGTCATACGCTCGAAGCCAAGACGGTCATCAATTTCTGCCGGGAGCACCTGGCCGCCTATAAGTGCCCTAAACATGTCCGTTTCATTGAAGCGCTTCCCAAAACGGCTATTGGCAAGGTGCGCAAGCACGAACTTGCTGAACAATTCGGCGATATCGCCTCCAGAAAAAACAGGTAACCTCGGGCGGCATACGCAAGACCGGTGTTACCGTTTCTGTCCCCGTTGCCGCTTCAACTCCTGTTGCTGGGTTTTTGTGGCGCCCAGGATGCTGCCGCCGATGCGGAAGATGGACAGGAACATTTGTCTGGGCGTGTCCAGGAGTTTCATGGCTTCCCCCGTCATTTCGGCCGCGCCACTGACCAGGGTCACGCCCATGGGGGGAAGTCCGGCCAATTCCCCGGTAGGACTGAAAGTGGGACCGGTAATATGAAATCCCAGCTCGATGTCCTTTTGGGTCATCCGAAACCCTTCCACGTTAAAACTGTCCCGCAGGATGGGGATCTGGTCCGCCATGTCGGGGCGTACGGCAATATCGATGCGATAATCCATGTCTCCCTCCATGACCCATGTACCGTTGCCCTTGATGGTCATGCCGGAGGATTGAATCAGGAGATTGTCGGTATAAATGTGGTCTCCCTCAATCCGCAAATCGGAGGAAACCTTGTCAAACTGCAATGCGGCGGGATGCAAGTCGGCAAGGCTGTCGCTGAGGGCATGTTTGAAGGTGTCACGCAGGGTGTCCGCCAGAAAATGGCCGTTCCCTACGCTGAACTGGCCTTCCGCCCGCAGTGTGGTTCTGGGGTCATCCTGGTCCATGACATAGGATATGTTGCCCGAGGCGGCCCCCTCCAGAATCTCGGGCAATTCCAGGTGGCGGATGATATACTTTACGGGAATGGATTCCCATGTTCCTTTCAAGTGAATGACATTATCGGCTTTTTCCTGAAGATAGGTGCCTTCAATCCTGCCCTCGCCCACTTCGGCGCGATAAAAATTAAATCCGGTTTCTTTTTCGTTGCTGTACACTTCCGCGACAAGGTTGCGCCCTTCCCATGGCGGCACGGTAATCGTATCGGCGGAGAGTTTGTATACCCAGGGTCGCGGTCCCTCCGTGTCTGCGGCGGGATATTTATCAATATTTTTCAAGGTGTAGGTGTCGGCCCACTCGGGATCGGTCGAACCCATCGGCAGCAGCCAGGTCTCTGAAAAAGGCGGTACATTCGCCTCCGCGGCATGTACCTCCAATTCTCCCGACCGCTCTCCGCCCTTGATGTTTGTCAGTGTCACCGACACTTGCGCATCGCGGCAGACCAAAGGCGTTTTACCGCCATCGGGTAAAAAAGAGACGTAATCAAACACGCCTCCCAGAGTGCTTATGTTGTCGCCCTGTTGTTTGCCTGCGGCCGTCCATTCATAAAAACCCTCCTTGCAGGCGCCCCCCGTGGCCGTGTAAGGTATGTAGATGCATTTTCCCGCGCTGTTGACCTCAAGATGGGGAATGTCCAAGCGGATGTGTTCATTGACCCATTTCTCCTTGTTCCTGCGGAAGGTGAACGTACCCAGGAGATGGGTGTCTTCAACATAGGCTTCCCCTTTGATCTCCATTTTTTTTCCCGGTGTGATGTTCACGTTCAGTTCTTGAATGGTTGCGCCGACACCGGCGGGTTTGCGGAGCCACCATTCATAGGCGACTGTACCGCGGGTAACGTCAGCGGTGGCCTTGAGTTTCAAGTTGCCCTCGCGGGAATAGGTACCGCTGATATGGAATCCCACATCCCCCTCAATCCAAAGCATTTTTGCGGGGCTGTGGAGAGGTGTTTTCTCAATGTCGACAAACCGCCCGTTCAGATCGAATTTCAGCCGTTTCTCCTGCAGTTCATAGGAGGCTGTTCCGGCAAACCGTTCCCCGGATATGATGGCGTTCAGGGGACGCACCGAAATGTCGGAACCGTCCAGCACAAGCGTTCCCAGGACATCTTCGGCCTCCATGCCATATGTTTTGGAACTTATCTTGCCGCCAGACAGCGTGGCGGAACCTGTGGGCAATCCGCCGAACTCTTTCCAGAGGAAATCTCCCCGGGTCAAGGTTATGCTGCCGCCGGGCAGTTTTTTATTTTCGGGATTAAACGCGATATCGGCGCGGGGAATGAGCAACCGCGCGGAGAGCACCGGTTTGGGGGCGGTGCCCGATGCGGAAAGATGCACTTCCACGGATTCGGGCAATTTCACGTCAAGTTTGCCCGCAGCGTCCATGGACGTGGGCAGCAGTTTCGGGATAAGGTCCTCCACGGCCAATTCGTTGATTACGGCTGTCAACGCCATTTCAAGCGGCTTTTTACGCACATCCAGGGTGCCGCCCAGGGTTATTGCCGCGAGGGAGCTCCGGGCTTTGCAGTCACGCACAAAGAGCAGGCCTTCCCCGGCATTCCACTGTACCAGCCCGTTTAGAGACGCGGCGACATTCTCGAGCGGAACGGGCAGCCCTGGACAGGTTAACCTGTCGGCCTCCACCGTCAAATCCGCCATCACCTGCTGTTCCGGATTGCCCCAGGCGTGCATGGTGCCATTCAAGGCTCCTTCGAAACCCTCGGGAAGGGAAACAAATGGGGTGATGCCGTCCTGCGTAAGCCCGTTGACGGAGAGGTTTACATCAAAGTTGCCTTCCTTTTGATACCTGCCGCTCAGCGACAGGTCCACATCCGCATTTTCGTAAGATAGGGCGGCCTGAATAGTCCCTGACAGGGAAGTATCCCCCGGCTGATTTGTCACTGTAAAGGATAGGTCTTGCACCAAAACAGGTTGTGGAAGCGCTTTTGTGCGTACCTCGATGAAGCATTCGGCGCCTCTTAACGTTAATTGGGGCAACCTTGTCAATATAGATGCCGTTCCGGCGCCCCCCCCCTGCTTTTCCGCAGGTTCGAGTTCCAGCAACAGGCGCGCCCCTCGAATGTCTAACTCGCCTACCGCCACGCGTCCCTGGAGCAGCTCCGGAAGGGACAAATGCAATCGCAACGCCTCCACGTTCAGCGTGCCCCGGCCCAGCCCCGGCAGAGGAAGGGACATTTGCAGCCCTGTAACATCCAGCGTGCGCAGCCCTTCCGTTTGCAGGTCTTCAAAGGTAAAATCAATGCCGATATACTCGCGTACGGTATTCATTGAAAAGGCGCGTGCGTCTTCCAGCCTATACTTGAGTAACAGGACACCTGTGGCACACACGATGCCGGCAAGTACAAAAGCGGCCAGCACGCACGGAAGCAGAAGCCGTTGCCCGCGGGTAAGCGCGGGCTTTTTCATGTTATTCCGCAGCAGTGTCTTTCTCCGCAGTTGTGATCCAAGGCAGGTTTCTGGCACTCAGAATTTGGTTCTGAAGCCGGGCGACCACTTCGGGATGTTCCTTCAGGTACATGCGCGTGTTTTCACGTCCCTGTCCCAGGTTTTCCCCTTCATACGAAAACCATGCGCCGCTCTTGAGAATCAATTTGTCCTCAATGGCCAGATCAAGTACATCCCCTTCCCGGCTGATACCTTCATCAAAAAGAATGTCAAATTCCGCCTGCCGGAATGGAGCGCTCACCTTGTTTTTAACCACTTTCACCCGAACCCGGTTGCCCACATTGTCTTCGCGGTCCTTTAACCCCGAGATACGGCGAATATCCAGGCGCATGCTTGCATAAAACTTCAGCGCCCTGCCACCGGTGGTGGTTTCGGGATTACCGAACATGACCCCGATTTTTTCCCGGATTTGGTTGATAAAGATCAACAGGGTTTTCGACCGGCTTATGACGGCGGTGAGTTTGCGCAATGCCTGGGACATCAGCCGTGCTTGGAGTCCCACATGGGAATCGCCCATTTCCCCCTCCACTTCAGCCTTGGGAACCAGGGCTGCCACGGAATCCACCACAATCACATCCACCGCGTTGCTCCGCACCAGGCTCTCGCAAATCTCCAGGGCCTGTTCCGCCGTATCTGGTTGGGAGACCAGCAGGTTGTCGAT
Source organism: Candidatus Hydrogenedentota bacterium (assembly GCA_022710255.1). Lineage (GTDB taxonomy): Bacteria > Hydrogenedentota > Hydrogenedentia > Hydrogenedentales > CAITNO01 > JAAYBJ01. The sequence continues at coordinate 666 of JAKLHG010000027.1, read as the reverse complement.
GTCAACGCCGATTTTCTGGGCGAAAGACGGATCAAGGGCGTGTTCGGCGTCGATGTAACAGGCAATTCCCCCCGCACGCTGCGCGTTCGCCACCACATGCAGTGCCAGCGTGGTTTTTCCGGAAGATTCCGGGCCAAACACTTCCGTGACGCGGCCCCGGGGAAAGCCGCCGATACCTGTGGCAATGTCCAGAGACAAACTGCCGCTGGATACCGCCTGTATGCCCTCGCGAAAGGAATCGTCGCCCAACCGTATCAACGTGCCCCGGCCGAATTGCTTTTCGAGCTGCGATACCGCGATATCAAGCGCTTTCAGTTTCCCCTTATCTTCCGTTAAACTCGCCATGGTAGTCTCCTTTGTTATGGTACTGAAATTATTTTCATGAAGGGTCAGTGTGCCAGATTCAAACCCGCAAGTCAAGTTTGAGGACCGCCTGCCCCCTCTATGGACGGCGAACGGTCTATTGAACGGGCACTCCCGCTGCGGATACAATATCATACGATGAATTCATATAGTGTTATCAATTTTTCCGTGCTCGGCGGCGGTGGTGAGGTCGGCGCCAACTGTTTTGAACTGTCCTTCAACGGGTATCGGCTTCTGCTGGATTGCGGTACCCACCCCAAGAAAGAAGGAAGCGAAGGGCTGCCCGTCTTTGATATGGCCACC
>JAKLHG010000269.1 GCA_022710255.1 Candidatus Hydrogenedentota bacterium | reverse complement strand
GTTTGGATATCCCGGCGCCGCCGGGGGCGGGGCCATATTCGGCAATGCATCCGTGGTCAACTGCATCCTGTGGAACAATATCCCGAATGAGTATAGCGGGGAATATGGCGTTGTGCCTGATATTACCTACAGCGATGTAAAATTCGGCATGCCGGGTACAGGCAACATGAGCGCCGATCCCCTGTTCCTGGATGCGGCTGCAGGCAACCTGGAATTGTCACCGGAGTCGCCTTGTGTGGATGTCGGGTCCGGCGTCAACTTCCCGGAAGTGGACCTGCTTGGGATATCCCGGCTGCAATGCCTGGGGGTGGATATGGGTGCTTATGAATGTGCCGGCCCCTGCGATGTGCCGAGGTGGGCTCCCATTCCCGGCCTGTTTAACACGGGTGTGGATGATCTCGGTAATGCAATTGCAGAGGACGCCGTGGATCCTCATTGGGAATTGGTGGCAAGCGCGGACCCTGCCTGGGACGGTCCGGAAGTCTACAAGAGTTCCATTCACGGCGACGGGTGGATGAGCAATGGGTATGTTTCTGCATGGATTACCCCCCGCTATCCCAACGCGGTGGTTGCGAAGGGAACCTACCAGTACCGGATTACCTTTGACTTGACCGGACGGGATCCTGAAACAGCGGGCATTAGCGGACGGTTCTGCGTGGATAGCGCCTTGACGGATATCGTGCTTAACGGTGTCAGTGTAGAACACGCGGCCGGAGGATGGCGCGTCTATACCAACTTCACCCTTCCTCAGGGCAGTCCCTGCGTGGACGGCATCAATACCCTGGTTTTCGTGGTGGATAATAGCGACGGCAGCGCGTCGGGGTTCCGTGCGGAGGTGGCCGGTTCAGCCCTCCGGATTGCCGCGGATGAAGGCGAGGGTGAAGGCGAACCTGTTCACCCGGCGGACCTGGATGCCGACTGGCGCATAGTAATAAACGAAGCCATTGCCTATCTGGCGGGCTGGCAGCAGGGAAACAATCCGCAGGAGCACGCCATACGCTCCGCCTACCTGTGGCAGAACGGTGAGCGCTATTTTTATGATGGCGCGGAAACGCCGCCATTATGCTGGATTCCGGCGCCGTAAAGAAAACGCTTGCCCAAGTTCAGACTTCTTTATCTTGACCTGGCTTGATTATGATATTTCGGAATCCATGTTGGCGCTTTTTTACAATCCTCTTCGTATAAGCCGCAAGAAAGGGACAGACAACGAAATAGCCAATGGCGGCAAAGAGCCTGTATCCTTGCGTTACTAATGGCTATTTCGTCATCAGTCCCTTTTTGCTCCGTTTTTTGTTTGTTTACGAGTGCCATACGCAATTCCGACGAGATCAGGAAGTCTGAAGTTCCGGGGACACGGACGTTCGTTCCGCCACGCTCCTGAAACCATACGGGGCCAACGGCCTCTGGAGTATACTATAAGGAACACGAATGCGGATGAGAAAGGGGTTGTCTCATGGGCAACGAAAAGCGCGGTTTTATTAGCCACCCGGCGCGGGATGCCCGCCAGTGCGTTGGTGTTGTCCTGGTAACGGTCCTGTTTGCCGTTTGCACCTATTCTGCTGAGGTTGTCTTTGATTTGTCCAGCGAGGCCGCGCGGGCGAAGACCGCGCAGACCTTGAAGGCGGAAGCGCAGCGGGAGAAAGAAGAGGCCCATGCCGCGGCCGGGGCGCAGGGGTTGCCCGTTCGCGGGACGACCGCGGAAGGGGCCGTCTTTGAGCTGATGAAACTGCAGGACGGGGAGCCGCTTTTTTACATTACCCACAATGAAGACGCCGCCATTTCCACGGCGACGGATGTGATTCGGAATACGGCGCCCTACAATTTGAGCGGATCGGGGTTGATTGTGGGGGCGTGGGACAACGGGGTGGCGAATACAATCCACCAGGAGTTCGGCGCGCGCGCCGCCGTCATGGACGGCAGCAGCGGGATGACCGACCATGCCACCCTGGTGTGCGGCACCCTTGGCGCGGCGGGGATGGATGCAAGAGCGACCGGCATGGCGCCTTCCGTCCTCCTCCACAGCTACGACTGGGGCGCCGACTTTGCCGAGATGACGGCCGCCGCTGCGGCCGCCCCCAACCAGCATGACAAGATTTACGTGTCCAATCATGCCTACGGGTACGGGACTGGCTGGGAGGGTGCCTATTTTTACGGGGGCAAGACCCAGCGGCAGGATCCGGATTTCGGCGTGTACGGCATGGACGCGCGCGACTGGGACGCCTTGTGTTACAACGCCCCCTATTATCTCCCCTTCAAATCCGCCGGCAACGACCGGGACGACCATGCGCCCGCAGAGGGGGCCACGTTCTACTACTTGTCCTTGGGTACCTGGCAATCCGACATCTATCATGCCTACACGTGTCCGCTGGATGACGGCGCTTATGGCGGCTGGAACACCATTTCCTATCATGGTGTCGCGAAAAACGCGGTCACCGTCGGCGCCGTGGACGCTGCGGTCAGCGGCGGCCAACGCAATCTTGCCGCCGCCGACATGACCAATTTCAGTTCCTGGGGACCCGTGAATGACGGGCGCCTCAAACCGGACCTTGTCGCGGACGGGTACGGCCTGTATTCGTGCCTGTCGTGGAACCCGTCTGACGACGACTCCTACGGATATTTGACCGGAACCAGCGCGGCCTCGGCCAACGCGGCGGGGTCGGCGCTGTTGCTGGTCGAATACTACCGTTCCTTCTTCCCCGGGCAGGATATGCGGTCCAGCATGCTCAAGGGCCTGATTATCCACACTGCGGACGACCTGGGGGATGGGGGCCCGGATTTTCAGTTCGGCTGGGGACTGATGAACACCAAGGCGGCGGCGGACCTCATAGCCGCCCATGCCGGGGCGCCCCGCGCGCCGAAACTTATTGCGGGAAGTCTGGATGCGGAGCATCCGGTGTGTTCCTATACCGTCGCCGTTACCGGCGCCGCGCCCCTGCGGGCGACCTTGTGCTGGACGGACCCGCCGGGCGAGGCGCTGACATGGACGGATGAAACGGTGCCGGCTCTTGTCAATGACCTGGACCTGCGCATAATCGGGCCGGACGGCGCAACCCTCTGGAAACCCTATCTCCCCCAAAAAGACAGCGCCGCCGCCCGTGGCGACAATACCCGGGACAATGTGGAGCAGGTGTATGTCGCCGCGCCCCCGACGCCCGGCCTGTACACCCTCCAGGTATCCCATAAGGGTGTTCTTGAGGAAAGTGTTCAACCGTTCTCGCTGCTGGTCAGTGGTACTGTGTCCGAATTCCTCGCCGTGGAGCCTGCAGCGCCTTTTCTGATTTCCGGCGAGGTGGGCGGTCCGTTCAGCCCGACGGAAATGGAATACACCTTGACCAATGTGGGCGCATCTTCCCTGACCTGGACCGCCGCCAGGACAGCCGGACTGGACTGGCTGGACTTGTCCGGGGAAACCGGTGTTCTGGAGAGCGATACGTGCAACACGGTTGTTTTGACGGTAAACCCCTCTGCATCGGAACTCCCGGCCGGCGAATATTCCGGGGCCGTCATGTTCACTGACGTCACCAACGGCGTAGCCCAGTCCCGAACCGTGACGCTGGAGATAACACCCGGCCCGTTGCCCTCCTGCATCGGCTACTGCAACTCCGTGTCCGGTCCGCCCAGCGACCCACAGTGTTACTGTGACGCCGCCTGCCTGCAGGCCGGCGACTGCTGTTATGACGCCCTTATTGCATGCCCGGAAAACTTCGAGGGTGAAGGTGAAAACGAAGGCGAACTTCCTGTCGAGGGCGAAGGCGAGGGAGAACTACCTGCAGAAGGTGAAGGGGAAACACCTGTCGAAGGTGAAGCCGAAGGCGAAACGCCGCTCGTTACCTCCTTCAGGCTTGATGGCGATGCGGTTTCGACGCCGGGTCCGGTGGTGACGCTGAACAATCTAGCGACGAACAACCCCGTCGAATATATGGCGAGCGAGTCGTCGAGTTTCACAGGGGCGTCATGGCTGCCCTATTCTACGGAGCCCCTCCTTGCCTTTACCGGGAGCGCGATTACACGGAGGGTCTATTTCAAGGTGCGCAACGAAATGGGTGAATCGGGAGTGGCAAGCGATACCATTTACCTGGAACCCGCATTGGTGTCCATACCGGCAGGAACGTTTACCATGGGCCGTACCGCGTCAGGCGATGATGCGTTGTATGGGTTAACCTATGAAGACCCGCCGCATTCAGTAACGCTGGACGCGTATAAATTGGGCAAATACGAAGTTACAAACCAGCAATACTGCGATGTATTGAATTGGGCAAAAACGCGGGGCTGGCTGTACCACGATACATCGGGAAGTGCCTGGTATGGTAAGGGAGATATTTATGCCGGCGGCGCGAGTGTCCCGTATGTGATTGTGGCCTTTACGTCGGTGGACTGCAATATTCAGTATGCAGACGGCGTGTTTGTGCCCAAGACGCGAACAGGACTTCCGGAAGCGACAGTCTACTTGATGGCGGACCATCCCATGGTATTGGTGTCGTGGTACGGTGCGGTGGCGTTCTGCAACTGGCTGAGTCAAATGCTCGGACGGACGCCCTGCTATGACATGAACGCGGCACAATGGCCGTTAATGGTGGCGCCGCCGGTCCCGGGCGGCTACCGCTTGCCGACGGAAGCGGAATGGGAACGGGCGGCCGCCTGGGATGGCACAAAACACTGGATATACAGTTTCCAGTCGGACACGCATGTATCTCTTGACCAATGCAATAGTTGCTGGTATCAGGACGACAGTCATATTCGTTTGAATCCCCTCGGTTTGACCGCCTATCCCAATACGTCGCCTGTCGGGTGGTTTGACGGGGTGAATGTAAGTCCGAACGGGAGCATCCCCACTGTGGACAGTGCGAGTCCGTCGGGCGCCTATGACATGAGCGGGAATGTGTTGGAATGGTGTAACGACTGGTATTCGGACACCTACTATAGCGACAGTTCGATGACGAACCCGTTAGGGCCTTATACGGGCGGGGACCACGTTCGGCGCGGTGGCTGCTGGTACAGCTTTTTCTACTACTGCCGTTCGGCCTATCGTGATCACTATGCCCCGACGTTCGCCTACCGCAGTCTCGGTTTCCGGCTCGCCATAACAACATCCGACAGTGAAGGCGAGATTGAAGGCGAGCCTGTTAACCCTGTTCACCCGGCGGACCTGAACGCCGACTGGCGCATGGTTATCAGCGAAGCCATCGCCTATCTTGCGGGCTGGCAGCAGGGAATCAACCCGCTAAGCTATGCCATCCGCGCCGCCTACCTGTGGCAGAACGGAGAAAATTACGTCTATGACGCCAGTCAAGAACCCCCGTTATGCTGGGCGCCATAAAGACCATGCATAACAAAAATGCCCGGGGCTGTACAATACAAACCAAAATGGGGATAAGAAAGCAGTACCCTATGAAATCTAAAACAGTCGGCCTTTGGTTTCGCGTGAATACGTATATCTGTCAATTGACCGCTTCTATCATCCTAATCCTGCTGCTGGGCGCCTCCGCCTATTCACAGAAGGTTGTCATGGACTTGTCCGGCAAAGATGCGCGCGCGAAAACCGTGCAGGCATTGAAGGCAGTATCACAGCGGCAAAAGGAAGAAGCCCAGGCCCTGGCCCAGGCGAAAGGCTGGCCCGTTCGGGGTATGACGTCGGACAAAGCCACGTTTGAATTGATAAAGATAGAAAATGGGCGTCCCTTCTACCTTATTACCCATAACGTGAATGCCGCCCTCACCACGCGCACAAACCTGGTGCGCAATACGGTCCCTTACAACGTGAATGGATCGGGGCTGATTGCCGGCGTCTGGGACGGTGAAAATATGCGTGTCACCCACCGGGAGTTCGGCGGACGGG
>JAKLHG010000268.1 GCA_022710255.1 Candidatus Hydrogenedentota bacterium | reverse complement strand
CCGCCGGAAGGGAACCAGGACTCGATGTGATGAAAGAACCGGGCCAGGGCCGCACGGCGCTGGTGTGTCTTGAAGGCGCCTGTGGCCCGCATCAACTTCAGCAAGATTACAATATAATGCGGTTTCCTGCCGCCGTGCAACGTGACTTCCTCCAGCCCGGGCAGATTCCGGGGCAGCGACACCGATTCCGCGTGGCCGGTGTAATAAATGACGGCTTCGTTGATTGGTTCCGGAAACTGTACCCGTTTCGGGCAGGTGCCCGTCTGGACGCGCACCTCCTTCCCGTCCCGCCACTGCAGCGTGGAGCCTTCGAAGATATGGAACAGGTGCATCAGGTTCGACGCGCCCACGCTTTCCCCCGCGCCGGCGCACCAGTTCACATGGATGCGGCGGGCGCGGTCCAGGGCGTGATAGCCTTTGGCGGCGAGGACCTGGGTGATGCCCGGCGAATTGCCGAAGCCGGTGAGGATTTTCACGTCCGCCTGCCGCGCCGCGTCGTCCAGGGAGATGACATCCAGGTACGCGTCATAATCGTCCGCGATGGACACATAGTGCACGCCTGCCTCTATGGCGCAGGCGGCGAGGGGCCGCTCGAAACGGTAGAACGGGCCCACATAGCAGGCGGCGATGTCGCACCCCCTCATCAGCGAAATGACTTGGGCGCTGTCCGTGGCATCACAGGGTACGCCCTGAAACTTTGGTCCGTACTCCGCGGCCAGGTGCCGCGCTTTCGACGCGTCCAAATCCGCCACAACGACCTCGGTAAACATTTCATCGTTACGCAACCGTTTCAGCAGGGGAACCGCCATGTCGGCACATCCGCCCAGTACAAGCAGCTTCATGGAAAACATCTCCAAGTTCAGTTATACACAACATCTTTCTTTTTCCACCTCGTAAAACATGGAATGACACGGGAAAAGGCAATCGATAGCAACCAACACGAGCGATGCAAGCAACTCTGAGCGAACCAACTGGGCAGAGCAAAAAATGGGACTGCCTCCAGTGCACGCGAAAACCATGAGGGTTGTACCTAATCTTGAACCGCGCTGGTGGCTGTCCCCGACTTTTTGCGGGCGTAGCATACAGGACCGAAAAAATCTGGGACAGTTCCCGCCGCTTGGTTCTGCGCAAATCCAAGATCTAAACCAAGCGGCAACGAATTCAAACCGACAGAAGATCATGCCTAATCTGCGGCGGGAACAGTCCCATTTTTTATACACACATGCATTCAACTTCTTGTTTTTTATAAGCCTTATGGACTGAAAAGGTACTGACAAATAGTTGCACAGACGATGTTGGTTGCCCAAGTTTAATTACATCTATCTTCCATGGCTTCCGTTATTGCAACAACCCATTTTATTCCCGTGCATCGTGCATGGCTCGGATGGCGTCCAGTTCCTCCCAGTATTTTTCCAAGGCGCTGCGGCCTTCCGGAGTCAGGCGGAAATCAGTATGGGGGATGCGTCCATTGAACGTTTTTACAATGGTCACATAGCCGGCCTTTTCCAACTTGTCCATGTGGGACGACAGGTTGCCCTTGGTCAGCCCCACGGTGTTGAGCAGGAAACTAAAATCCGCCTCGTCCACGCCGGATAGCAGCGTCAGAATGCGCAACCGCGCCGGTTCATGAATGGTGCGGTCCAGATCATCCATTCGTAGGGGTCTCCGCACGTTCTTCTTCCTGGTCACCGTCTGGGGCCGCCTCGTCATATTCGGGAATCGTGGTCTGGGTCAACGATTTCAGTTTCCACAAGGCGTAGCGGCTGTACGCATGCCCGATGAGAATGGCAATGAGGCCATAGGTGAAGATGGGTGCGATAATATTGAACAGTTCCAGTTCCCACCCGAAACGGATAGGCAAGCCCAGCATCAGTGCAATGGCATGCAATCCGTAGAGTACCGGCCAGAGCCATGCCCAGAAACCGAGGCGCTGGTAAACCACCATGAGGATGAGATAGGGGGTCATATAGGCGGCGGACCAGGGTTGCATATATTTGATGTGCATGTAATTAAAGCTGATGAGCAGTGCGCCCAGCAGGTGGTAGGCCAGCAAGCCTCCGCCCAGCCCCGTCAGCCACAGGGGCAGCGACTTGTCCGGATGATTGCCTGAATAGGATACATAGCCTTCGCGCCCATAAAGCCAGTTGGTGATACTGAAGACCAGTTCACCGCTCCAGCGGGACACGGAGAACCAGACCAGCGCCAGGGCCGCCAGGAACATAAATATCACCGAGAGGGCAAAGGTTGCTGTTTTCCCCTCCTGGTGGGCGGCCTGGGTCAGGCTGGCGGCAAGGCCGATGCCCATCACCATCACCACGATGAACACCCACTGCACCAGGAAGGAAATGGTCCTGCTTTGCGCGTACCGCCGCGCCCAGCGGACAATCTGCCGCGGGTCGCCGGCCTGGTACTGATTTTTCGCGCTTGTAGTCATGGCAATACTCCGGGCTGCTGCCTATCGTTGTATCACAACGGCCGCTGAAAAACAAAGCAGGAGACCGGGGGACACCCAAGGCTAGTCCCGGTATTCCATTTCATAGTCCCCGATGGCCACCGATTGTCCCGGCCGGGCCTTCATGCGCTTCAGCGCCTTGAATACGCCCATCTTTTCCAGTTGCCGCTGCAGGTGCGCTAGCGCTTCCTCGTTGCTGAAGTCCGTCATGCTCACCGCCCGCAGCGGTTTTTCGCCTGTCACGCGAAAACCCTCGGGCGTCCGGACAATTTCAAAGGGCGCCTGAAATAGGTATTCCCGCTGGGGAATGACCATGTCCTTCTCCAGTTCGGCCTCCGCGTGCCGGGCCGCTTCCACTTCTTTCCACAAGGCTTCCATCAGCGGACGGGTACCCTGCCCGGTCGCCGCGGAAATCAGGTGCGACCCCGGGAGCAGCGTTGCTGACAACGCTTCGAACCGGGCGCTGTTCTCGGGAATATCGGCCTTATTAAAGGCATAGAGCCGGGGCCGCTTCGCAAATTCGGGGCTGTGCTGATTGAGCTCTTGTTCCAGGACGGCAACGGTGCTCAGCGGATCGTCATCCCCCAAATCGACCAGGAACAACAATACGCGGGTGCGTTCAATATGCCGGAGGAAATCATGGCCCAGGCCCTTTCCCTCGGAGGCGCCTTCGATGATGCCCGGGATGTCGGCCACCGTCAGCATGCGGTCATCGGCAAGCCAGGCCACGCCCAGGTTCGGCGACAGGGTGGTGAAAGGATAATCGCCAATCTTGGGCCTGGCCGCGCTGATGACGGACAGCAGGGTGGATTTGCCCGCGTTGGGCAGGCCCACCAGCCCGACTTCCGCGATCAGTTTCAGTTCAAGCCGGCATTCCCGTTCCTCACCCGGCTCGCCTTTTTCTGCGAAACGCGGCGCGCGGTTGGTCGGTGTGGCAAAGCGCGCATTGCCCCGGCCGCCCTTTCCGCCCCGGGCCGCCAGGAAGCGCTGTCCTTCTTCCGTGAGATCGACCAAGACCTCGCCCGTATGATAATCATGGATTACGGTGCCGCAGGGAACGTTGATGACGGTATCCTCCCCGTTCCTGCCGTGGCAGTTTTTGCCCTGTCCGTGGGCGCCCCGTTTGCCGACCCAGTTGGGATGATAGCGCAGGTCCAGAAGGGTGCTCATGCGCCTGGCGGCGACGAAATAAATACCGCCGCCGTTGCCGCCGTCACCGCCGTTCGGGCCGCCGAGAGGCACAAAGGCCTCGCGCCGGAAACTACAGCATCCGTTGCCACCGGCACCGCCGGTTATTTTTATGCGTACACGATCAACAAACATTTTACCCGTCTTTTCATCACTGTTTGCTGAAGTAGGGACTGACGCAAGCGAGCGAAGCGAGACGGGTCTGATCCCTACTTCAGCAAAATTACACGACAGACCACGAAATAACCAATAGGAGTAAAGGTCTGCTATCTTCGTTACCGACGGTTATTTCGTCGTCAGTCCCTTTTTTACGCTGTCTTTGAGGTTTATTTACCATGACCATACGTATTAAACCGCTTCGAGAACTGGCAACTGGCTCCAAAATGGCAACTGGTTTCCAAATTCCTATTTGGGAACCCGCTCTGGGATGGCTGCCAATTTTTTTATAGGTCCTATAAGTCCTATAGGTCCTATACGTCGAACACCCGGTTCCAATTTTCATCGTTCATGGGGAGGCTTAAAGCCTCATGACGAAAGGTCCTTTTTTTTACGCACAACATAGTATACAAGAAAAGCACCCCCAAAGAATTTGAGGGTGCTTAAAAAAGCTGCAAAGGGAATCAGGCTTCAGGCGTTGCCGTCGGCAGAATATCCACACACTTGCGCCCGCGCTTGAAAAAACGGAAAGACACACAGCCGTCCACCAGCGCGAAAAGGGTGTGGTCCTTGCCTATGCCGCAATTGACGCCCGGGTGCAGGCGTGTGCCGCGCTGACGCACAATAATATTGCCCGCGCGCACCTGCTCGCCGCCGAAACGTTTTGTGCCCAACCGTTGTGCATTGCTGTCGCGGCCGTTTCGGGAACTGCCGCCCGCTTTTTTGTGAGCCATAACGATATCTCCTGATTAAGATTTGATTTCTTCAATGCGGATCAGGGTGTACGCCTGCCGGTGGCCCTGAGTGCGTTCATAGCCTTTCCGCCGTTTCTTCTTGTAAACACGGATTTTTTTGCTTTTCCCGTGCCCTTCAATTTCAGCGACGACATGGGCTGCCTGCAGTGCGGAGGCGTCCGTCACGATGGCGGCATCATCCCCGATCAGCAGTTGAACGTCATCCAGTTCGAAGCGTTCGCCGACGGGCAGATCCAGCTTTTCCACCCGCAACCGGCTGTTTTCGGCGACTTTATATTGCTTGCCGCCCGTTTTAATTACTGCATACATAATTTTTCTCCACCACAATACTGTCGCCAGTGAGGCGAATTTCATTCCCGGCCCGTGCGCGCGGCAAACAATCTTGCCGCCGAGGCCACTTCGACGCATGCCGAAAGGGACGCCATATAACTTGACTTCGGATTCCTGGGCGAAGGGCAATTGCGCATAATCGCCGTCAGTTCACCGAACGGTCCTTTTGCGTGAATTTCATGGGTATTCACGGTGGTACCCGGATCCGCCACCAGCCGCACCCGCGTCCGGTCGGGACCCAGCCCGGCCAGGCTCAGCGACGCCGCCACGTTGATATTGGCGGGAAACGCCCGCACCGCATCCCGGGCGGTGCCTTCGAAGACGACCAGGGGCTCCGTGAGCCCTTCGAGATCGATGCCCTTATCGCGCAGGTAAGGCGCGTCCTTGAGGCCCTTCGGCGGCTTGCTCGTGGTCAGCGTCACCTCGTCCAGGCCCGCATGCATGGCGGCGCGTATGCCGTCGATGCCGCAAATGGCCCCGGAGGGCACCCATAAATTGACGTTGTTGCGCCGCGCCAGGTCAAACAGTTCCGGGCGCTCCAGCAGACCGCCCACGCTCATCACAAGGCAGTCTACACCATGTCTGACCGCGGCATCCACCACCTCCGGCACCACGGCGGCCACAGCGCATTCCACGATGTAATCCACGGCGCCCGCCAGTTCGTCCAGGGTACCGATACACGCATTCAACTTATAGTCGTTCCGCAACGCTTCCGCGCGCGAAACATCAATATCCGTAAGAGCGACAACCTCGGCCGGAATGTCCCTGTCGCGGACGGCGAGACAAATATCAGAAGCGATATTGCCGCACCCAACCAGGCCGACTCTCATCGTGGCCATAAGGCCTCCACTAAAACAACACCACATGTTGTTAAAATTCGAGTATTACCGGGAAACCGGGTCATTCTTTTCAGGATGACCCCTAAGGAGCCCGCCACAGCCGACACCCCTCCCGTTTACAGGAAGTCGAAT
>JAKLHG010000267.1 GCA_022710255.1 Candidatus Hydrogenedentota bacterium | reverse complement strand
GTAGCGGCGGTAAAAGTATTACGGACCTGCCGGGGAATGTGGACGTTTTTGTCTCGGGTGATATCGGGTATCACGACGCTCAGTCGGCCTTGCTTCGCGGCTTATCCTGTATAGACGCCGGACATGCGGGTACCGAACTGCCGATCCTGGAGGTGATACGGCTACGATTGCGTGCGTGTTTTCGCACATTGCCGGTAAAGGTCTTCCGTGAGCGGTCACTTGGACAACTATCCTGTTAGCGATTGATTTCCGGACTTTTTTCCGCAGTCGCGCCAGCAGGATATTTAGGTACGCACGCCTCTGGTGTGAGAGCCGATGCGTTATTACTGTGAGAACACAGAAGTGCAGTGCTGATAAGAAGCGTCTGGGGCGACGTCAGGCCGCTTCGCGCTTGGAAGTTTTAGCGTGGTAAGATGCAACATTGCCCGTTATTGGGGTATAATTTTAGATTGACAAGAATTCGGCATTCTCAATCTGCATCATGGAAATTTACAACGGATAACCCGGCGCTTTCGTCAAAGGCGCAGTGCATGTTTTTGTCGAGTCGGGTTTCCAAAACGCCCGGGCTTTCAACTCGAAGGGGTGTTATCTGTGACAACGAAACGAAAATATTACCTTAAAGTTTTTTTCTGCCTGTTTCTGCTCCTGTTGACACCGCTGGTCATGATTGTTCCCGCCCTTCTACGGAACGAAGTGCCGCTGAATCTGCACGGGTTGTCGTTACGCGCACCCTGGCAGGAATCACGAGATTCGACTATAGAAGTAACGAATACCGAAGCGGCGAACGAGCTCATTGAACGGTATTATCCTTGGTATGTTTTTCTCAACCAGGCCGGAACCCGGCGGGAAGTACCGCTTTGGAATCCCAGGGAGGGATTCGGGGTTCCTTTTCTTGCCCTTTGGCGTACGCGGGCATTTTCCTTGTTTTCATTGCCGGTGTATTTCCTCCCTCTGTCGATGGGGATTGGCGCCAGCATTTTTTTGAAACTGCTTGTCGCAGGACTTTGTGCCTATTTCATCGCCTTGCGATTTCAGTTCGCCCCTTTCTTTGCGTTGATGGTCGCCATTCCCTTTCAATTGAGCGGCATCTTCCTGGCAGCGCCCTGGCATCCGATGGCGGATGTCGCCCCTTTTTTCCCGCTGTTACTTCCCTGTTTACAGCATCTTTTACTGGGCAACCGCCGGTACTGGGCATTTCTGGGTCTGGTTCTCGGGATTATGGGCCTGGGCGGCGATCCCGAATCCATGGTGGCCGTTGCCTGTTTTTCCGTGGCACTAATTTTTGTATTCGGTCTGCGCACCTACGAGCCGAAACGCATTCCTTCGGCATTGCTCTGGCTGATTTTCGGGGGGCTTATTGGTATTTGCCTTGCGGGGGTACAACTGGCACCCTATGTGGAATTTCTTCTGTCCGGCCATCTGGAAGATAAATCCCTTCCGTTTTTCAAGCCTTGGGATTTTACCGCCCTGTTGCTCCCGCCCGTTTTACCGAACGGCGCTTTTGCGGAACAAAGAGCGGCCTGGTGGCTGCCCTCAGGCATGGTGGGCTTCCTGCTGCTTCCGGTCTGGCTTTCGTTACGCTCCTTCGCCAACCGGGTCAGAAAACGCCGTATCGAGGCGGTGCTTACAACGGCGTTTCTCCTGCCGGTCCTCTACGCCGCGTTCGCCGGATGGGTGCGTAACCTGCCCGTTTTGTATGAGCTCGATGTCTCCCATTTTCTGCTGCCCGTACCCCTGTCCTTGGGACTATTGGCCGCCACCACAGCCGATGAATGGGTACATCTTGATGCACAACAGTGCAAGGCGGCACTTGGTAAACTCAAATGGCTATTGCCTCTTTTTTGGCTGTTGTGCACGGGCGTGGCGCTAGGGGCTCTTCGGCTACGGACACCTTCCAGCGAGGGTTGGATTGCCCTAACGCCCCTGGTAGGTTGTGCGCTGGCCCTGCTGGTCATCATTTTTGTCACACTCCTGTGGCCCAGGGCTTCCCTGACCGCCTTATCGTTTACCCTGGTTTCCTTCGTCCTGCTTTGGTATCTGTACCAGCCCCACAGCCGGACCACACCGGTGTCGCTTCTAGCACCGGAGCCGGAATTGACGTCAGTGTTGCGTGACAGTGGCACCCGTCTTGCCGGCAGCAATCAGCTGAAACACTGGCCGCTGTCACCGTACGGTATCGACCAGGTACATAGTCCCTCTGGTGTTACATTGTACCGCAGTGAGCAGTTTTTAAGCACTGCGGAGAAAAATCCGGAACTGTTCCGGCTTGGTGCCGCCAGCCAGCTGTTGCTTACCAAGACGGATATCCGCGAACGTTTTGCAGCACTTCGGCCCGTCTTGAACATACAAAAAGTGCTTCCGTCCGGGGCAATTCTACTGAATGATTTGCAGGTCTCTCCCCGGGCTCAAATCGTATATGCGGGTCGCAAAATCACGCAAGACAGTTCTTTTCCCCCGCTTCGCGTCGCAGGCCCGCCAATAATGGAAGGAGGCAATCTACCGCCCAACGGGGGCGATTCCGCGAGCCGGGAAGCCAAAATTGAAGATTCCGGGCTGAACGCCGTTCAAGTAAGCACCAAGTCGGAACAGCCGGGTGTTTTAGTTCTGGCCGATGCTTGGTACCCGGGATGGAAGGTTTATGTGGATGAAACGGAAGGTTCCCTATTTCCGGTGGACTACGCGTTCCGTGGCGTGAATATTAGCGAAGGAGCCCATCAAGTACTTTTCCAGTTCAAGCCGGATTCTCTGCGCAACGGCCTTTACATCAGCCTGGGTGCCTTCGTGATGGTTCTCATCGGATTGATATCCTTGTGGCGTTCTCGCCGCGCCGCCTATGGTACTCATTCAGGATAAGCAACAGGAGCGCGCTGATAAAGGCTATCTGCTACCGTTCCCGGCAACGAACCTATAAAGACATCAGGAGATGAATCCTATTGGACAGCCGGACTCATTGCAGCATTAATAAAGCGCTTGGATATCGCATGTGCTTTATAAAAAGGTTTCAATGCGGCTGAGGGTGCGTGCAACAGCCCCCTGGTTTTTTATGACCACATTCTGCCCGGCGTTACCGACCATCCGTGCGGATTCCGGGCTATTCAGCTGGCTGCGTATCAGAGCAATGAGTTCGTCCCCGGACTGTACCTGAAAAGCCCCGCCTGCTCCCAGCAGCATGGCCGCCGCATCGGGGAAATTGCCCATAAATGGCCCAAAAACGGTGGGAATGCCCAACGCGGCAGGTTCCAGAGGATTATGCCCTTCCACTCCGGGAAAGAAACTGCCCCCGATCACGGCAATATTCCCAATGGAATATATCACTCCCAGTTCCCCCATGGTGTCCAGCATCAATACGCCGGCGGTCTTGTCCCCTGCACCCGCCTTTATCGCGGTGCGCAGTGTGACGGACTCCCCCTTGAACGCCGCCAAGCCTTCATCGAGCCGATTGAGGTGCCTGGGGGCAACAATCAGCCGCAGACGGGGAAAGTCGGGCTTTAATGCTTTCCAACAAGCTGCGGCCAGCACTTCATCGCCGGGGCGGGTACTGCCGAATATGAGCACCATGCTTTGTTCATCATAGCCCATCGCTTCCCGCAAAGCCGCTTTCACGAGTTCCGGAATTTCCATCAGCACGCCATCATATTTCATGTTTCCAGTAAGGGATATCCGGTCCAGAGGAACACCAAGAGCGGCGAAACGGTCACGGTATACTTCTTCCTGCGCCGCGACATGGTCCAGCCAGGAAAACACGGGAGGCATCAGACGTCCATATTTCTTGTATTTCGGGAATTTTCGTGGACTCAGTCGACCATTGACAACTACAACCGGAACACCGCGGCGCCTCGCCTCCCGGACAAGCCCGGGCCATAGTTCCGTTTCCAGCAGGAGGAGGATGGCCGGCCGGGCTTTGTTAAGAAACCGCCGCACACATACCGCTAAATCAAAGGGAGCAAACGTTATCTGGGCGCCCGTAATACTCGTTTTTGCCAACTCGTGTCCGGACACAGTATTTACCGTGAGCAACAAGGCGGCCTCCGGGTATTTTTCCCGCAGGGCATTTACCAAGATGCGTGCAACCATTACCTCGCCGACACTACACCCATGAATCCAGATAACCCGTTCTTGCGTAAACCGGGGCACTTTTGTATTGAACCGGCTCAAAAGGACACGGTATTTCCGCCTGCAAAGCAAATACCCCGCTCCCGCCGGCGCGAGGAGGATCAGCAGGATGTTGTACAAAATATAACGCATCAAACCCCTGTCCTGACTTAATTCTAACCGTCCGGTACAGATGGCGGTAAGGCACAACGATAAGAACAGAATCCGATTTATGACTTAAAATCCGCATCCGTTGCAGGCTTTCGCTGTTTACCTGAATTTTATATTCAGGGCGAACGGCCCGCTCGCAGTACGGCAGACCGCATTACTGCGACAAAGTCCTTATTGAACAAAAAACAGGAGCAACCCATTTTTCCTGAGCCGCTCCTGTTCTATTTTATGAATTAAATCAGCTCGGCATTTCAGTTACATCGAAGAACCGGGCACCGGTGGAATCCACGATATCGGGGGTTACAAAAATCAGCAAACTGGACTGCTTGACTTCTTTTTTGGAACCGCGGAAGAAAAATCCGATAACGGGAATGTCCGCCACATAGGGCATTTTATGGTCGCTTTTTGACGATTGGTCCTGAACCAATCCACCCAGCACCAGCGTATCACCGTCATGAACGATCACATTGGTCCAGACCGCCTGCCAGGATGTGGTAGGCAGGTTTATCTCATTGACAATTTCCTGACCTGAAATAATCTGCTTCTGTTCAAAGCTCTTGGTTCCGGTCTTGGTGCGCACTTCAGGATTCAACCATAACCGCACCTGGTTGTTGTCTCGAATCTGCGGTGTAACCGAAAGTGCGATGCCGAAGTTATAAGGCTGTGGGGTAACATTCTGTACAAACGAAGTTGTGGCACCCGTACTAAGTCCATACCCGAGATTGTTGTAGACCTCCGTATTCACGCTGGAAACAAAGTATTCCGTGGCGAAGTCGGCAATAACCGCCGGCTTCCGGTTCATGGTCGTAACACGGGGCGCACTCAACAATTCGGACTCTTCCAAGCCGTCCAGGTAATCAAAAGTCACGCTCAGTTTGTCGCCGTCCGCATTCTCCAGTATGTTGCCCAGGATTGAAAATGTCGACGGGGCAGAAGCGGTCGGATTCACCAACCCGGAAATTACGGCGTCCGTAATGGTATTCGTGATGGTGGGAGTACCGTCGGGACGGGTATAGAACGGAATCTGTTCGTCCGTTCCGTCCCCGTTAACGTCATAGTAATAGGATTCGCCGCTTGTGGTACTGGTACCGGTTGTGGTGTCCGTAGAACCGCTGGTCCCGGTTCCGAGCGTCTCTATTTGACGCTCACGCGAGTTGAGGTCGGAAATTTTCAGATCCCAATTGAATCCTATCTTTTTAAGGTCTTCCAGTCGGATCGTCAGGAATTTCGCTTCGATACTTACCTGCTTGGGCGTAATATCAATTTCGGCCAACTGCTTCTCAAACACCTCCAAATTGCTGGGCGTATTCTTGACAATCAGCATGTTGTTCGCCGGATTATAAATCATATCGGAAAGCAGCTCTTCCGTATAGGGTTCATACACCTGCGGGACCAATCGCTGCAGCAAGGTGAGTACATCCCCGCCCAATCCGAAGGAAGCGGCGCCCGACCCCGTACCCAGGGTTGCCCCCTGCTGTGCGGTCGAATAGCCTCCGGCACCCAGGGCCGTACCTGAAGTCGTGCCCGTACCTACCCTGGACAACCCCATCATTTCCGGGAGCGCAGGCGATTCACCAACCCTTATATCAGGAATACT
>JAKLHG010000266.1 GCA_022710255.1 Candidatus Hydrogenedentota bacterium | reverse complement strand
CGCGCGGCGGTGCCGGCCGGAAATTCCGATGACAAGGCTATTGGCAATCTTCCCGAAGGCGCTTGAATCACTTCCCCCGCGTTAAAGGAGCGTTCCTCCCCGGTTTTCATCTCAATGGGAGCGTCGAGAGAGAGTATAGAAAGGGGCGCATTGCCAATCAGGATGCCGGCCATGGCCTCCAGCGTCTGGGCGACCGCGACAGTATCGCAGTAGGCAAGCACCAGGGCGTCGGCGCTGGTCAGGCGGGCGGCGTTTTGCGGATGGCCGAGATAGATCACCACCACTTGGGGAGCGTTGGCTTTCAGGGCCTGCAACAGTTCCATCTGGGTTTCCACACGGATGCCGTCCGTAAGGACACAAATCACGGTGCGTATTCCCCGCATATTTTTTGTTAGCCGTTCGATTTCGAAACGCTGTATTTCACCGATGTGGTGCGCTGTGGTAATGCGCTGCTGCACCACTTGTTTCAATTCCTTTTTCAGCAGGCTGTGCAGTTCATCAACGCCCACGGTTCCGGTAATGCCAACCGGGGTGCTAACCTTTTTTATCAGGGGAAGCACATTGCCGTCATTTTTGAGCAGTGTGATAGCATGCCGCTCCACCTTACGGCTTGTTTCGACCAATTCCTCCTGGCCCGCCTGCTTGGCCGCCTCCCGCTCGGTGACAGGTTTGTCAGGCGTGTTCAAAGACGCTTTCAGCGCGTCCAGACGCTCCAGGGAACGATTGATGCGTGCCTCGTCCAGCGCGCCGGTTTCCACTTCCGCCGCGATACGGGCTATGGCGTGGAGTACCGGCAACAGGCCGCCCTGCCAATAAAGCATATCGGCTCCGGCTTCCAGGGCCTGCAGCGCGGCTTCACTGGAATCGTAGCGTGTGCGCAATACCTCGTCATCCATGGGACCCGCAACCACCACCCCTTCAAAGCCCATCTCTCCGCGCAGTATATCCGTAATCACCACGGACGACATGCTTGCGGGCCGGTTTTCCGGGTCAAGCGTGGGTGAAAGCACATTACCCACGTGCATCATGCCGACACCCTGTTCCGCCAGTTTCCGGTAGGGCAGGGCGTCATGGTCGAGCAGTGTTTGCCGGGGTGTCGTCAATACCGCCGGGTTCCTGTCCGCACGGTTGGCGCCGCCGCCGGGGAATCCAGCCGGCATATACAGCACGCGGTTTTCCGTGAAGGTCTCGTGAAACAAGAGGCCGGCCTCGGCCGCGAAGTCGGGGTCGCTTCCAAAGGTATGAATGGTGTTTCTGGCGCCGGACAAGGTGGGCGCCAGTTCCAAAGTGGGACCGAAATGAAAATTAAATCCCATGAAATGCACATGCTGCGCCATTAAACGGGCCAGGTCTTTCACACTGCCGCGGTCTCCAGATGCCGTAATGGCCAGCAGGGACGGCAACTGTACAAATCCGGAAGGAACATGGCGCACCGGCTCGGTCAACCGGTATAAATCCGTCCCCACCAACAGGGGTTTCCCCGCGCTTTTCGCGATTGCATGCAACATATTGACATAGGCGGCAGCCGCGCTTGCCTTGGTCGCATGGGGTACCACCACGCCCCCGGGGAGCGTATCCTTGAGAAAAGCAAGATCATTTGCCGAGGGCGCGGTAACGCCTTCCAGCGTCACCAGCATGAGTTGAGCGATGCGCGCGATAAGGGGGCGTTCTGCGGTGGCGGTTTTCCCCGCCTCTCCCTCCGGGGCGACCCGCGGAACTTCCGGCATGTTCCAGTCCGGCGCGCCGCCGTCTGGATGAAAAGCGGAGGGCGGTATATCCGCCGCATCGCCGACGCCGCATAAGAAGAACAGCAACAAGGCGGTAGGCAGCAGACTGTAGAAGAGGCGCATGGTCTTATTTCCTTTGGTAGTTGATGGTGTTTATCCTACCAGAGACGCCGGGATGAACTGCAATTGGCACTGGAGACGCGCACCAAGGCTTCTGCTATAATGAACAGGTGCTCCGCCTATATGACAAAGGAAATGAAGGATAAAAGGACGGAAAGGACATCAAACACGAGAGAATCTCTCGAACAAGACGTTCGGCTTTCACGGCGGAGATTGTTCCGGGACAAGGTGGATTTCGTTGCGTTTCGTCTACTCTGCCCTTTGGGTATTGCCATCGGATTTGAATCCTTAGCTTCGTTGAAAAAATAATCGACGCATGTCAGTAAAATCTTATCAAGGAGGAAGAACATGATTTCCGCGCTACTCATTTCCCTGGTGGCCTCTGTCGCATTGCCCCAGGGCCCGGCGCCCGAGGCCCTGAATTTCGCCCATTTCCCGGACAGGCTGCATGCCTTTGTCTGGCGCAATTGGACGCTCGTGCCACTAGACCGTATGGCCGAGGTCGTTGGCGCCACGGAAGAGGACTTGCTGACCGTTGGTACCTCCATGGGGCTTCCGGTCCCCCCAAACATCCCGGAATCACAATTGCAGCGCACTTACATCACCATAATCCGGGCCAACTGGCACTTGTTGAACTATGACCAGCTGCTGGTTCTGCTCGGTTGGGATGCGGCGCACCTGGCATATACCCTGCAAGAAGATGACTTCCTGTTTATCAAGTTGGGCAGCCTGAAGCCGGCCTGCCCGCCGCTGGCCTGGGCGCCGCCGTCCGAAGCTGCCCAGGCCCGGGCTGCCCAAATTGCTGCCCAGGTCAAGGGACTCTTCGGTGATACGGCAGGCGTGACACCAGACCCGCCCCTGTCTTTTGTGGAGCACCTCTCCGCCCCGGTTAACGGAGGGTCGGAAGAGACCGGCGAATCCCTGTTTCATCCAAGGTTCTGTTACTCTTACTTCGCCCTGTATGGTGACCCCCTCATCGAACAGGATCCCTTCCCGGAAAATTACCTCAAACGGCTCCACGCTTCCGGCGTCGACGGTGTGTGGCTTCAAGGCGTACTCTATACCCTGGCGCCTTTCCCGTGGCAGCCGGATCTCAGTGTCAAATGGGAACAACGCCTGGAACGGCTGTGTGAATTGACCGAACGTGCCGCGGCGCAGGGCATGGGCATTTATATGTACCTGAATGAACCGCGGACCATGCCGCTGTCTTTTTTTGAGCAGCATCCCGAACTGAGGGGCGTTACCGAAGGCGATCATGCCGCACTGTGTACCAGTGTGCCCCAAGTGCGCGACTATATCCGGGAGTCTGTAGCCCGCATCTGCGCGGCGGCGCCGAAACTCGCCGGCTTTTTTACCATCACCGCGTCCGAAAATCTGACCAATTGCTGGTCTCATCACCGCGGAAACGAGTGCCCCCGTTGCGGCACGCGCAATCCGGGCGAGGTCATTGCCGAGGTGAACGCTTCCATTCAGGCGGGTATCGACCAGGCCGGAAGCGCGGCGCGCCTAATTGCCTGGGACTGGGGCTGGAACGACACATGGGCGCCCGATGCCATTGCCGCGCTGCCGGCCAAGGTGTCCCATATGAGCGTCAGCGAATGGAGCCTGCCCATCAACCGGGGCGGCATTGAAAGCACGGTGGGGGAATATTCCATTTCCGCCATCGGTCCCGGCCCGCGCGCGCAACGCCATTGGAAACTCGCCCGGGAACGGGGCCTGAACACGCTGGCAAAAATACAGGCGAACAATACCTGGGAACTCTCGTCGGTGCCGTATATTCCCGCCGTAGCGAATGTGGCGAAGCATGTGGCGGCGCTGCGCGATACCGGTGTTACCGGCCTGATGTTGGGCTGGACCCTGGGCGGCCACCCCTCGCCCAACCTCGAGGTCGTATATGAACTCGGCAAGAAGCGGGGGGACGGCACATATCCCTCGGCTGAAGAGGCGATGGAAATCGTGGCAACACGGCGTTTCGGCCCGGCCGCGCAGGAGGTGGTCGGAGCCTGGACTGAAATCAGCACCGCTTTTTCCGAATTTCCTTACAACGGCGGCCTTGTTTATTGCGCTCCGCTGCAGATGGGCCCCGCCAATCTGCTTTGGGCTGCTGCGACGGGGTACCGTGCCACCATGGTGGGCATTCCGTATGATGACCTCGATTCCTGGCGGGCCATCTATCCCCCCGAAGTCTTTATCGCGCAGCTGGACAAGGTGGCCGCCGGCTTTGACGCGGGCGTCCGGCGCATGCAGGATGCCGCCGAATCGCTCGCGGAACCGGAGTTCAAACAGGCCGTCCTGAAAGAGCATGACGTCACCCTGGCGGCCTATGTCCACTTTAAAAGCGTTTCTAACCAGGCCTTGTTTGTGTTGCTGCGTAACCGGCTGAATACTGATGGGCTTTCGGAAACGGATGCCAACGCGCTCAAAGAAGGCATTATGGAGATGCTGCGCGCGGAAAAACGCCTGGCTGAAGAAATGTACCACCTGCGCGCAAAAGATTCCAGACTGGGCTTCGAAGCCACAAACCAGTATTTCTACATGCCTCTCGACCTGATCGAAAAGACCATCAACTGTGAGTGGCTGCTGGCCTGTGACTGGCCGCAGAAAAGCCAGCAATAACACGACCGGTCCCGAGGCGGGCGCGCATGCCCGTGCTCCGGCCTCTTCAGGGATGGTTTTTAATGATGTCTACGGGTTTGCGGAGATGGTCGAACAGCCGTTCTTCGCCTCCGGAATAAATCAGGTGATTGTCAATTTCAAGGGTTTGTTCCGCCGATAAGGGCATGAAGGTGCCCTCGCTTTTGGCGTAGGTTTCTCCCTTCGCATCCACCAGCACGGCTTCCGTATAGGCGATGCGCTTGGTGGCCTTGCTTACCCTCGCGCGCACCTCGAGCCTTACTTTGGCGGGTACCAGCCGCTGGTACCGGATGCTCAATCTGCCGGTGACGCACATCAGGCCAAGGGCGCGCGTGGCTGCCCACGCCATGCACTCATCCAGCGCGCTGGCCACAATGCCGCCGTGGGCGACGTCCGGGTAGCCGCAATGATGATCCCGTATGGTAAGGGGCATGCGGACGGTATCGTCTTCCACATAAAAATGGCCCTGTAGCCCGGCGGGATTGTGGGCCCCACAAACGAAGCAGCTGGGAGAGATAGGCAAGGTCTTTTTTGAATTGGCTGTCACCTGGGTTTCTTCCTTAGGCATCCTGTCCCACACCGCATTCTCATCGGTGAGGGGAAGGCCGTTCTTACAGCAATAATCTTTTTTTTCACAAGGCCCCCGGGCGGTCCGGGACCGCGTTGCTATTGGGCGGGATTCATGGGAATGGGCCCGAAAACCGGCACGGCCATATCGGCTTCATCCGTAATGTTGACGCAGGGATCGAAACCACGTCCATACCAGAGATGGGGGTTTTCCGGAACACTCTGCAGCCAGAGCACGGCGGTGTCCGGCGCATCCGCCGGTAACTCGACCCTATACACGCACGAAATGGGGGGGCCGTCCGGGCCGCTGCTCAGGGTAAAGCCCGCGGGCCGGCCGACAGCGGTCAGGCGCCCGTTTACGCCCGTAAATTTCACCCGCGCCTGCTTGCCATACGGCGTATCCTGGAAGGTGATTTCGCCGGGCCGTGGGCCGCTGTGAACGGTGCCGCCATACAGGTCCCGCTCGGCCAGATTGGCCAGCCGTTTCCCGAGCCGTTTCAGGGAGGGTGTCCCGACATGGATTGCATCATCGAGTTCCAGGTCGATGGCCGTAACCAGGCCCGTCCGGGGAATGGATGGTTCGCAGACGCGTTGAATTTCCTGAATCCGGTTCCAGAATGCGGGGTCCGCCCCCGGATTCACAAACCGCCCGATCTGCACGTAATAAAACGGCAGGTCGGGGTTTTCGAAATCCCGGCGCATGGCGGCAATGAAAGCCTCGAATTTTTCACGGAAGACTGCCGCCGCTTCCGGATTGGCGTCGGATTCCCCCTGGTACCAGAGCGCGCCGCGCACCATGCCTCCGGCGCGCTGCA
>JAKLHG010000265.1 GCA_022710255.1 Candidatus Hydrogenedentota bacterium | reverse complement strand
CCGGTCGCAGCCGCCGAGCAGAATGTCCGTTTGTCCGTCCCCGTCCAAATCCGACAGGGTTGGAGGTGAAACAAGCCGCAGGCCGGTTTCATGGCGCCACACGGTGTCGCCCCGGCCGTCGAGACAGTACACGTGATGGTCGCCCGAAGCGGCCAGCACCTCCGCGCATCCGTCTCCGGTGACATCGCCTAACGACACGGCGGCGTGCACTTCGGTTGCCGTCTGAAAGGTCCAGAGCAATGCGCCTGTGCAGGCAAAAGCATAAATATGGCCCGCCCCGTCGCCCAGGACGATTTCATCCCGGCCATCGCCTGTAATATCGCCTACGGCGATGGCGGCCGCACTGTAAGCGTCCACGGGAGCGTACAGGGGCGCTTTCCAGGCCGGTTCGCCCGAGGCGGCGTCAAAGCGCCACAGGAAGGCGTCATACCGGGAGGCGGCATAGACTTCGGCGTTCCCGTCCCCGTCCGCATCGGCCAGTGCCACGCCCCCGGGGAATTCGTCTCCCGTATTTCGCGTATACAGGAGATGGCCCGTGTCACTTGCGCAAAACACGCCGTAGCGGCCCGTGCCGACTAACTCAAAATGGCCGTCGCCGTCCGTGTCACCCGCAGCCAGACGGCCGCGTGCCAGCAGGGGCGGACTGGCCTGTGTCTCAGACAAGTGCCAGAGAAGGTCGCCCCCCTCCGAAAAGGCGTGGACCCCGGTTGTTTCAGTGGCGACAACCACCGTCTGTTCTTTTTCCGCAGGCCCCGGCATCCAAAGTGCGCCGCCCCATTCAACGGGCCCCGGTTCCCGGCGCCATAAAAGCGTTCCTGTTGCGGCGCACAGGCAGGTCAGGGAACCATCGCCGTTGGCGATGGCGATTCGGCGCAGGCCGTCAGCGCCGGGATTGCTCAAGGCGGGTGCGGATACCAGCCGTTTGGTCCATTTGCCGTCATATTCCCAGCATGGTGCCCCTGTCGCGTCTATGCAGCGCAGGCGCCGCGCCTCACTGTCACAGATGAGGATTTCCTGCCCCGGGGCGGGCGTCATGTCCGCCGCAAGCGGAGGCGTGTACAGGTTGGAAAGGGCTTGGTAGCGCCAGCAGGTTACAGGTTCTTGGGCTGGGACAGGCGGTATTGCCAGATATAGGGCAACTGTAAGCAGCAGGCTCATTTGGTTTTACACCTTGTGTTCCGGTTATGGAGTTCCAGGAATTCAATGCAGCAGGTGGACTTTCCGCGCTTATACCGCCGGACATCTCTCGGCCGTCAGGCCGCAAATAAGGGATGTGCGCAAGACAGGGCACTATTTCATGCGGTATCAAACTGACTGGATTCAGGGAGTGCGGGCGATGCGAAAACCGAGGCTGCTGTAGGTGTCACCCGGGGCATGACGGCTCCGGTCGGCGGTGCGGCAGTGCTTCGCGAGGGTATTCCAGGCGCCGCCTCGCCGTATCCGGTCCGTGCCCGTCGCCGGTCCCAGCGGGTTGACCTGCGCCTGTTTGGTGTACTCGGAAAACCAATCCTGGCACCATTCGGCCGCGTTGCCGCTCATGTCATAGGCTCCTACCGGACTGACGCTGGCCGTCGTGGCGATGTTCCCGTTCGGACTGACGTTGAGCCCGTTGAACCAGCCGACGGCGGCGGTGAACGGTTCGGTAGTCAAACCGAGCGGATTGATATGGTTCGTTCCCGTATGGTAATTGCACCGTTTTTTACCGCCAATCGTGTTCGCGCCAAAAGCGTAAATCCAGTGTTTGGAAGCGTCCCAGGCGGCGGCCCGTTCCCATTCGGCCTCCGTGGGAAGGCGGAATCCGCAGGGCTCCGGGCCTATGGCGTCCAACGGCCAGCCGAAAATATTCATCTTATAACAGGGCTTTAATCCCAGCATTTCGCTCAGCCAGTTGCAGAAGGCCACGGCGCCATACCAGGAAACCTCCACGACGGGGTGTTCAGCCGTGGAGTGGATACGCCCCCCGGGCAGACCCGTCCGCACCTTGGGCTCGAACCGCTTTTCTGCCGCGTTATACCTGATGTTGCAGGAGGGGGACAGAAAATTCAGAATGACGTTTCTCGCAAAATTGCCTCCGGCGTAGATATTGACCAGTCCCTGCCACGGCGTGCCGAAGAGGTCGCTGTATAAATATCCCTGTTTTGCCGCCCAGGTGAGCACATCGCAATATTGTTGGTTTGTGATTTCGTATTTGCCGATTTGGTAGGCATCCAGGGTGACCTTGTGCCGGGGCAATTCCGCATCGCCGCCTAAGGCGGCATCATCGCCTTCCTCAGTCCGTCCCATGGTAAAAGCGCCGGCTTCCACGGGGACAATTTCGGGCGCCAGGTAAATGGTGTCGTGTGCCGCTTCATGTTCACCTGCCTGATTGCGCAGTTTAAAATAGATAGTCCGCGAAATCGTGCTCCCGATGACGGTGAAGGAAGGCTCGGGGGAATAGGGCTGCCACGCGGCACCGCGGAAATCCGGGAATTCACTGGCCATGTATTCTTCCGGTGCACTCCCGATGTAGCTGTTGTGCAAGACCATCACGGGGTTTGTCGTCCAGGAATCGCCACGGTTGATCTTAAACGACTCTATCCACGGGAGGGGGGATACGGCAAAGAGCGCCGTCACGGTAATATCCGCGGAAACATGCGTATCTTTCCGTTTCGCCTCGGTGATGCCGTCGCTCCACCCGGTAAACTCGTACCCGCGATTGGGTTGGGCGGTCACCGTTTCGCCGTCCGCCCCATGGCCCACCGACTGGGACGTGGGGCCTTGAAGCGTCCCCCCTTCGCCAGCCGAATAGGTCAACGTATAATGGTCGACTTCAAAGGCGGCCGTGACGGCCCGCGGCGCCGTCACGGGACGGGTGGTATAGGAACCCGGTTGTAGCCCTTCCTCGCTGTCCACAATGCTGAGAATACGCCAGCCCATGTCCGGCGTCACGGTAATAACGCTGGTTTCACCATGATTGACAAGGGCGGGATTGGCGGTACAGGTGCCTTCCCCGACCACGGTGCAGACAATGCTGTAGGTGTCAATGGCAAACTGCGCGGTCACGGTGATGTCGGACGTTACATGGGTATCATGACGGCTCGCCGCCAGGGAACCGTCACTCCATTGCACAAAATGATAACCCGGGGCGGGTGTTGCGGTTACCGCCGAGCCATTGCTGTTTTCCGGTACCGTCTGGGCCGTTTCCCCGACGATGGAACCGTTCGCGCCTGCCTGGTAGGTCAGGGTATATTGGTTTATGTCGAAGATAACGGATATTACCCGGTTCGCGGTTACCGGCGAAGTGGTATAGGATCCGGGTTTGGGCCCTTCTTCACTGTCGGTGATAGTGCGTATGCGCCAGCCGGCATTCGGGGTTACCGTAATCCTGCTGGTTCCGCCATGGTCTACGGCGGTCGGGTCCGCCGTGCAGTTGCCGCCTCCCGTAACAAGGCATTCAATAGCGTACGTGTTGATGGCAAACTGCGCCGTTACGCTGAGGTCCGCCGTTACGGCGGTATCCTGCCGGGTTGCTTCCTGAAGGCCGTCACTCCACTGGGTAAAGTGATATCCCGGGTTTGCCGCCGCTGTTACCGGAGTGCCATCGGTGTTTTCAGCCACGGTCTGTGTCGCTTCCCCGGTCACGGAGCCGTTTCCTTCCGCAAGGTAGACCAGCACATAGTTGGTGATTTCTCCCTCGGGAGAGCAGCCGGAACAGCCGTTTTTGTGCATGGCCTTTATCAGTATATTATGCAATTCGCTTTCGGGCGGTGGACACCCCATCTCTAAAAAGGTCAGCGAAACGAGGAACACAAGTAGTGTGCAATAAGAAAGTATGGTGCGCATCACGGCTATTATCCTTTTCACAAGTTTTTGGAGAACGGCGGGAAGAGGAACCCGTATGCCTCGCCGTCCCTGTTGCGCCGACGGTAGAACAAGAGAACAAGAAAATCATAAACGCTACTTTTCAAGCACGCCTACAATATAACATAATCCGCTTATCTGATCTACATTAATTAGTAAAAACGGCCGGGTACAACGTTACCGTTGTCCCGGCCTGTAAAGTCAGTTGTGAATGTGATTAGTCAATCTTGATGAAGCGGTCTTTGCCTACACCGCAAATTTCGCATTTGTCCGGTGCACCGCCATAAACGGTGTTGCCGCAGACCTCGCATACATAGATTTCGGTGGCAGGCAGGTCCTTGCCCGCGTTCACGGCGTCCAAGGCTTCGCCGTACATGCCGGCATGGACTTCTTCCACGGCCATGGCATTTTTAAACGTCATCAGGGCGGCTTTATTGCCTTCCTGCTCGGCTTCGGCGACAAATCCAGGATACATGCTTTGGTATTCGTGCTCTTCGCCGCTCTTGGCTGTGACCAGGTTTTCCGCGGTGCTTTTGATACCGCCAAGTACACGGAGATGCGCGTGGGCGTGGATGGTTTCCGCAGCGGCAGCCGCGCGGAACAATTTGGCCACTTGGCCAAATCCTTCCTGGTCTGCTTTCTTCGCGAAAGCGAGATATTTGCGGTTAGCCTGGCTCTCTCCGGCAAAGGCTTCTTGAAGATTATTGTTGGTGCTCATGGTGGGTCCTTTCATTCTCGTTGGTATTGGGATGAACTGAACTGTGGAAGAGTGAATTATACCCGGTCTGAGGCCTTCCGGACAAACAAACATTCAATGCGTTTGCTATGCTATAATAACCGGTAAAACCCGCGTAACCAGTGCGGGGGCCTGTCCGGGGGGAGTGGGTATGTCCGGAAATGGTCTCGGGGCCCCGATGGTGAGGATAAGGACACAACTGTCCCCGTCGGTTTCAACAGTCAATAAGGGATATTGTTTTTCCCATGGTTGTAATGAACGAAACACAACTTGCCGCGGTAACTGCCCCGGACGGCCCGGTCCTGATCCTGGCCGGCGCCGGCAGCGGAAAGACCCGCGTTATTGTAGAGCGCATGGTTCATCTGGTGGAGGAACGCGGTGTGCCTGCACGGCAACTGCTTGCCCTGACCTTTACCAACAAGGCTGCGTCGGAAATGACCCGGCGCTTTGCGGAACGCATCCACCTGGATTATGTTCCCGCATTTCTGGGCACCTTTCACTCTTTCGGACTCTGGGTCCTGCGGCGGGAGGCGCATCATATCGAGCGTCCGCGCGACTTTATCATTTATGATGACGGGGACCAGCTGTCGTTGATGAAACGGCTGGTAAAAGAACTACCCCGGAATTTTGTTGCCGTGTCGCCACGGGATGCCTTGGGCTACATCAGCCGGATCAAACAGGTGGAGCCTTTTCCGGACTGGAGTGAACCCCCGGACTCAGACGAGGAGGTCACCTGCCGGGAATTGTGGTCCCGCTACCATACCTCGCTCAAAGCATGTTCGGCTTTTGACTTCGACGATCTGACGGCGCTGACCGCCTTCCTGTTCCAGCGTTTCCCGGAAGTGTGCGGGCGGTACCGGGAACGTTTCCGCCATGTGATGGTGGATGAATATCAGGACACCAACCGCAGCCAATACCTCATAGCGCGGTGCCTGGGCGAAGAAAGCAGCCTGTTCGTGGTGGGCGACGAAGATCAGAGTATTTATTCCTGGCGCGGTGCGGACATCAATAATATCCTGGATTTCGCCAATGATTTCCCCAACGCGAAAGTGTACCGCCTGGAAGAAAATTACCGCAGCACCCAGGCTATTCTCAATACCGCAAATGCGGTGGTTTCCAACAATGTGAGTCGCCTGGGAAAGACCCTGTACACACGGCACCCGGGCGGAGACCCGGTCCGCTATTTCTTTGCCGTCAACGCGGAAGAGGAAGCTGCTTTTGTGGGACAGGACCTGGTGAGGCGCCAACTGCCGCCTGGAAGCGTGGCCGTGTTTTACCGTACCCATACCCAGGCGCGCCTCGTGGAAGAAGCCTTTCGTATGCGCCGTAT
>JAKLHG010000264.1 GCA_022710255.1 Candidatus Hydrogenedentota bacterium | reverse complement strand
GGAGGCATGCTTGACGGGCACGGCCTAACCGGTTCCATCGGTCTGGGAGTAGTATTCTGATGCGCTGCAGCCACTGCCACCGCGGCATGTGCCAACTCGGGAGGCATTACAAACTCTGGGGCTTCCCGCTCCTCCAGCGTCAAGGCCCCGGTGGGACAATTGCCTATACAGGCTCCAAGGCCATCGCAATAACTTTCTTTAACGAGTTTTGCCTTGCCGTCAATAATGGCCAGGGCGCCCTCCGCGCAGTCCACGATACATTGACCGCACCCCGTGCACTTGTCCTCATCAATCTTGATAATGTTTCTCTTTGTCATTTGTTTTCCTTTCTTGCAGAAGGTTTTTGTCTCGTTTCTACGCAAATTCTACAACGAAAGAAAAACTTTTCCCTTGACTTAAGTCAAGTTGACGAAAATAATTATCCGGGAGATAATAGGGGCCTTACCCGCAACCCAGTGCTTCACATCTTTTGGAGGACACACCCATCAGAAAAGCATTTTACAGTCCTTTGGGACTTTTATGTCCTTGAAGTCCTTTTTTTTAAAAACCGCTTCAGAATCCAAAACTGCTTCCAGGTTAATGGAATCGAATGAACCGCCTAAAACACCGACACTTGAGCGTTAGTCACCGTTACTGCCTCTGGCGGCAATAGGTTAATCAGGTCCGTCAGGTCATACCAGGACAAGGCGTCATGCACCGCATTGATTAACTGTTGTTTGGCCCTTGGCGTATTCACCACTTCTGTCCAGGAGGGGATACCGCCTTGCAAGGTGGTGTGGGAAAATCTTTCCGGGCTCAAAGCGGCAGCGTGCAACGCGGGCACGGTCGCCTGGCCCAATGCGAACAGGCTTACTGTCCGTTCCTCGCGGGAACGCAGAAAATCGGTGACCGCATAAATACCCTTCACGCGCATGCCCACATAAGATTTACCCAGAAGATAGGCAAGGAAATAATCCTGCCAATCCGCGCCCACCTGTGCTTCCCAGTTAGCGGCGCTGGAGATACTGGCGGTCTCCCCCATCCCACGCAATTCCACCCAACATACCGCATGGCCCGCCTCGAGCAGCGCGGTTCCGGGATTCTCCTCGTTCAAGACCGCTTCCAGGGGCTTGTCCTGGCACAAGATGACATATTCACCGGCAAAGGACACCGGTTTCATGAGAACCACCCGTAGCAAAATGCCTGGTTCCGGTTTTAGAAAGAAGGTTTCCCGTGCGGCACTGCTTTCATCTTCAGAAGGTACCGGGATAACTTCCGGTTGCGATGAGTCCTGCTCCCCAAGGCCGATAAGTTCACGGACTTTCTGACGGTACATTCCATCGTCAGCACTTTTCCGGAATGCAGCTCGTTTTTCAGTAAGTGCCTGGGCACGTTGCCGGTTCAGGTCCAGCACGGATACCGCGCCGTCCAGCAACATCACCTGGCCGGCGGGGGTACAGCGAATCTCTTCATCTGTAAACACCGTAAACTCAGGCTCAGTAATGACCTGGTCCTTCCCGAGCAGCCAGCGGCTCATCCAGCGCGCAGCCGCCTCACGTTGCAGCCGGGCAAAGCCGTGTTCATCATCGTTTTCAACCAAATCCACCCGCTCCGAATAGCCCATACGCGAATAGAAGCGTTTGGCCTCGCGAAAGGTCTCCCACGTTCCCGTAATATCAAAGAAATCCCGGGTCGCGGAACAGATCAAGGTGGGCCTGGGCGCGCGCATAAGAATGTAATCGGGTTGGTTCAGGCCCTTCGCGATCTGGCCGTGAATGTTTTGCTCGGCGTCCTGGGGCCCGATGGTGGTAAGTAATTTCTCGAAGTTAGTTATATAGCAGGAGGGAGCGGCGCAAAGAATGCGCTCATCCAGCGCCATAAGATAGCTGGTCAGGGTGCCTCCGCCGGAGTTGCCCGTACAGCCGATGCGGTCAGGAATGATATCCGGCCGGCTCTGCAGGTAGTCAATGGCGCACATGCCGTCCCACACGCGATACCCTGCGGTACTGGTGCCGGTCACTATGGCGCCCACACCCAGGATTGTATGCTCCAGGGTGGTTCCAAATTCACAGGTCCCGTCTCCCTTGAGAAAGGTGTACCGTTCGCCCTGGCCGAGTGGGTCATAGCACAAGGCGGCCATGCCATTCGCCGCAAGCAGCATGGAAACGCGCTGGTAGGCGTCCATGCCTTTTCCATTGGCGCTGTGACCGCAAGGCACGATAATACCAGGCCATGGACCTTCGGTTTTCGGCAAATACAGGATGGCGGTAACATAAAATTTCGGGCGGCTTTCAAAAATCACCTTCTCGTATCGGAACCACTCGGTCTCCCCCTGCCCCACGATTTGTGGATTCAGGGGCGTCCTATCTGGAAAAC
Organism: Candidatus Hydrogenedentota bacterium; assembly: GCA_022710255.1. Lineage (GTDB taxonomy): Bacteria > Hydrogenedentota > Hydrogenedentia > Hydrogenedentales > CAITNO01 > JAAYBJ01. The sequence goes on along the minus strand of JAKLHG010000264.1, from coordinate 3,576 downwards.
CGCCCAGTTGCTCCATAAAAAAGGCATGCAGATCGGCCTGGTAGGCCTTAATCTCTTCCGGAGTCTTTAGCGTTTCATAACGCGCCTTTCGTTCCTCCAGCGCTGCCAGCGCCTTGTCCGTCAAGTAGCGCTTCATCATTTCATTGGGCGGCTGCTTATCAAATGCCGCAGTAAGCGAAACAAGGGGGGCATCATTTGCGGCGACTTGCGCAATGATCGTACAGAGGACAAGAAATGCGTTCATAAAGCGTTCTCCCTGTAATTCTAGGGCTACATCCTGAAAACCAACGGGGCACCGCCTCACTATAGCAATGACCTTAAGGAAAAACAAACTGTGAATAGCCCAAAGATCATTCGTATGCTATACTTGCCAGGCTAACAAAAGGAATCCATCAACTGCTTCGAAAATTGGCACCCATTTTCGTGGTTCAACTGGTTCCCAAATTGCTATTTGGGAACCCACTCTCTCTTGAAATTCAATTTCATCCTCATCTTTTTTGACTGGTTCCCAAATTCCTATCAACTGCTGCGAAAATTCCTATGATATTTTCGTGGTTTCGGCAATTCAGGGACAGACTAGAATGGCACTTAATTAAGCCTATCATGGTCTCACTTTCTTCTTTTTCGCCTTGTCACGCCATCTGTTTTCATTCCTAATATTTCGAGTGAAACTATTAGCATTTCTTCAACAATGCCCTCCATTTTGCGGTGTTCCTCTATGGCGCGCTGATAAGCCTGAGCCTGTTTTGATGCCAGATTGACCGTGACGGTTTTTCCTTTGTCTTTGAAAGTCCACTGGTAGTAGGGGCCATAGACTTTTTTCTTGCCAGGTTCGGCGGCACTATCACGTTCAATAGTGCGCTCTGTAATGGTGCCCTGTGCCATGATCTTAAGATTGGCCAGGCGCGCCGCAAGACGTTGATACTTTCTTTCCAGTTGCGCTAATCCCATGTGCATTCTCCTTGTCAACATTATGCCATATTCTGACGTTACAAGTATATATACATGTAATATCGCGGCACAACCTGAAGGAGAAACAAGATGAAGAGAACTGGTTACAGGCTCAAAACGATGGCGCGAAAGAATGCGCGCTCATCGTTTGATGAACTCATTGGGATTTTGGGGAAATGGTTATGTTTTGAAGAACTGTTTGACGAAACTAGACAAAGCATTTTTACGGCGGAAACAACATTTTGGATGTTCTTGGCGCAGGTCTTCGCCGCCGATGGCGCCTGTCGCGAGGTGCTGCGCAAGTACCAAGCCTGGCGGGCGTTGACGGGAAAGAAAGAGATATCCCCCAATACCGGCGGTTACTGTCAAGCCCGGGCACGCCTTCCTCTGTGCGACATGAGAACTGTCCATGAACGGCTTGTTGACAGGATTAACGAAGAATCTCCTCTGCAACCATGGTGTGGACATCCGGTAATCGTTGTAGACGGCTCTTCGGTTTCCATGCCCGATACGCCTGAAAACCAGGAACGCTATCCACAGCCCTCCTCACAGAAACAGGGCTGCGGCTTCCCGGTCATGCGTATCGTCGTCTATTTCGCCCTCTCCAGCGGCATCATCCTGGATGTGGCCAAGAGCGCTCTTAATGTTGGCGAGGCCGCCCTGTCCAGAAGCCTGTGGGATATGTTGAAAAGTGGCGACGTATTGCTGACGGACCGCGGTTTTTGTAGTTATGCGGACATTTATTATCTGGGCTCACGTAATGTGGACTGTGTCATGCGAAGTCACCAAAGGCGTTCGATCGGCGTTAAAAAGGTCAAGCAGATGAGCAGCTCCGATCGCCTGGTGCATTGGTGTAAAACGAAGTGCTGTCCCAAGTGGCTCAGTAAAGCACAGTGGAACGCCCTGCCGGACATTCTGTTGTTACGTGAAATCAAAGTCACCGTCGCCACGCCCGGATTCCGAACACAAAACGTTACCGTGGTAACCACCTTACTTGACCATAAGCAGTTTCCTGAAGAGGCATTTGCCGAACTCTACCGCCGGCGCTGGTTGGCGGAATTGTTTCTACGAGACATCAAGATAGCCATGAATATGGATGTCCTGAGATGTAAAACACCCGACATGGTGGACAAGGAACTATACATGCATCTGATCGCCTATAATCTAGTGCGCGCACTGATGTTGCAAGCTGCCGCGAAAAAACAGAGGGCGCCGTTACGACTTAGCTTCAAGGGAACCGTTGCCACTGTCAGACAGTGGGCCCCGCTCATGGCTTCCGCTTCTCTGTTTGAACCCCTCTATCAGCAGATGCTTGACGCAATGCTCAATGCTATTGCAGGTGACCCTGTACCTGAAAGACCAGACAGAGCAGAACCTCGAGCGAGAAAACGAAGACCCAAAAACTATCAACTCTTGACAAAACCAAGGAGAGAGTTTAGGGAATGTCCGCATCGAAGTAAATACGTAAAGGCTTAATTAAGTGCCATTCGGGACAGGTATCGTTTATATGTGCTTTGGCCTACAATTTTTACTTCATTTTCCGCAAGCCCTTGGGCCGGCCCACAGGCAGGGGTCTGACCCTGCGGCAACAGCCTGACTCGTCACCCCAGCATGTATTTCAAGTAACTCAAGAAACAGTCGCTGCTCAAGGGACGGTCCGTGCTGGTCTTAGGATAAAATTTTTACAGACGCTTCTGATTCCTCCCGCAAAGCCTCCAACAGTTTCAAATCATCCTTATTTCCGGTAAGGCTGCACCGTTTGTAACCCAGGGATACAGCTAAAGTGTTTCTGATTGAAAGTGTGCAAGGGAAGGCCCAGGGAAACGGCTGTCTGTCCAATTAAAATGTCCAGCATGCCCGGCTGATGACTCAAGCGATACTCGGAGAAAAGGGCCAATGCGGTATCGCAATGGTCTGGCAGTGGCCACACAATTGCACAAGGCTCAATAGTTTCTTGAAGTTGGGTAAGTTCGGATTGGTTTCTGCAACCCTGCATTAATTCCATAACGGTATAGCCAGGGAGCAAGACCTGTTCCTCCTCATCCAGAAGGTCAAACCAGTGTACTGCGGGCGGGTATTGCCTTAACAGGTCAATCATAATATCGCTGTCAAGCAGTATCATGGGTGCTGCCGCAACTCAGCCTGTTCGCGCAGCAGTCTCGCATAGGAAGCGCTGTTCGTAATGTCTTCGCGGTCCTTCCATAGCCCGATAAGGCCGGATTGCTTTAAGCGGTGAACCGTGAGTGGCTCCTTTTCCGGCGTCTTTTCCTCATGGGGTACCACAATCACCTCGACATATTGACCCCGCTTGATAGGCAACCCCTTGACCGTGATCTCCCCGTCAACGGTTATCCTCTGTTCCACGGTTATTGTATTCATTGGCAGCCTTCCAAATCTTGGCAGACGTAAACCTGCACGGAGATGTGCTCTTCACGCCGATTATCTGGTCACAGGAACTGGCGTGTTCAACCACAATCGCGTATTGCTGCATCTGCAATCGCAGTATAGCAAAGCCCTGAATTCGGGTCAAAAAAATGTATTCGTTTATGGATGTTCGGGGACTGCCTGCAACCAGGGGTAGTCCAACGTTTCCCGGATGGCCCACACGGAGTTAAAATCCCACTT
>JAKLHG010000263.1 GCA_022710255.1 Candidatus Hydrogenedentota bacterium | reverse complement strand
ACTGGATTCCGGTCTTTTCACGGCCTGGCACCCGCTCCGCTACACGTCCTTCTTCCACCGCGAAAAACCGGAATGACACGTTGTTTTTGTATTCTTGAACTAAACCAGGACATAACGCTCCTCTTGGCAATAAACAGAACTCATATTAATTGTCAGCAAAATGGCCGTAAGCGCCTAATAAAAGTCATCGGTCGAAAAAAAACCGGCATGATCGTACAAGCAAGGAGGTTGTAAACAGCAAAAAGGGCCGACACGTACATAAGCAAAAAAAACGACGGAACGGCAGAGCCGGTGGATTAACTTTGATTTAGTAACGAGCGCCGAAATCCCATGGGCGCGCTACGAAATTGCATTTCGTAACGCCATTGTAAGCGAAGTTGCACTTCGCACCTAACATGATGTGTACGCATACGCTGATTCTGCGTCGATAACCCAAGCATTCGCGAAATATACTATCGCGCCTAAGTGCGTTCTCAAGTCAAACTTGGGAACACGCCTATACTGCAACGACATAACGTAACCATATTTGTCATTGCGAACGCAGTGAAGCAATCTCGTTTGCAACAAGCCTGTTTTACGCTGAGATCGCTTCGCTACGCTCGCGATGACGGAGCGACGCGCTTGCCCTTCTTCGATGAATCGCCACAGCAGCAGGTACGGGGCGCATGATGACCTGTCCCAGTTTATTTTCACTTCTATGCATCACGCGCGTAAAAAAAAATCTGGACTCCTGCCAGCGTAACGCTCCACCGCCGGGAACACGTGTGCCTCATGTATTAACGTTTTTCCGAGTTTAATTACGTAAAAAAGTGAGAAAAGATTATAATACCCTCCTTAAGATTGGCGGCGGAACGTGGAATAGGCCCATGACGGGCATAGGTGACTGTATGGTAGCGTGCGTGCTGTTGTGTGGGAAAGAAAACGCGCGCCTTGTGTATCGGGTGCCAGTAAAACAGTATCAACCGGAGGAGAATTCCAGATGAAACGAATGGCGTATGTAACAGTGCTGGCAGCGGCAATCTTGATAGCGGCGTACACGGGGACCGCCCGGGCGCAACTGATTCCCCCGGGCATCAACCACCAGGGCCTGGTAAAAGTCAACGGCGCGCCGTACACGGGAACCGGGAGTTTCTACTTCGCCCTGTCTGTGCCGGATGGCCTCGGCGGTTTTTCCAACTTGTGGACCAGCGACGGGTCACAGATGCACACCAGCAACCGGCCGGATGGCCCTATCACCCTGTCCGTTAATGAAGGGCATTACAACGTTGCCCTCGGGGACGGCTCCACCACCAACGGCATGGATTACAGCATTTTCAAGAGCAGCGGCGGCCAGCTGTGGCTGCGGGTCTGGTTCAATGACGGCGTCAACGGTATCCAGAAGCTGAGCCCCGACCAGCCCCTATCCAGCGTGCCCTATGCCTTTGCCGCGCAAAGCCTGATGTCCGGCGGCACGGGGTCCGGCGTGGATGCGGACCTGCTCGATGGCCAGCATGCCGCTTCTTTCGCCGCCGGCAGCCACACCCATGCCGCGTCAGCGATTACCAGCGGCTTTTTGGAGGAAGACCGCATTCCAGGCGGCATCGCCCGGCTTTACCAAATAATATACCAGGTGAAAGAAGACGATGGCGCGGGCTCCGGGGTGGATGCGGACCTGCTCGACGGGATGGAATCCTCCTCTTTTGCGACAAGCGCTCACACCCATGCCGCTTCGGCCATTACCAGCGGCACACTGGACGATGCGCGCATCCCCGCCTCCGTCGCACGAGACAGTGAGATCATATCTTCCATACTTGCCGCGGACGGCGCGGGTTCCCTTCTCGACGCGGACCTTCTGGACGGAAAACAGGCCGATCAATTCTGGTCCATCACCGGCAACAGCGGCACCATGCCCGGTACAAACTTTGTGGGAACCACGGATAATATTGCCCTTGAAATAAAGGTAAACAACACTCGGGCAATGCGGATCGAGCCAAACACCTATTCCCCGAATATCAGCGGTGGGTATAGCGGCAATAGTGTCCATTCCCTGGCCTCCGGAAGTATCATTGGTGGTGGCGGCGCTGACTCTCATCCGAACCGTATCACAGGCAGTTATTGCTTCATCGGTGGCGGACAAGGCAACAGCGCCAGCAATAGTCTGACAACGGTAAGCGGTGGGTACAGCAACACCGCCAGCGGAGGGGTTGCCACAGTAGGAGGCGGGGAAAGCAACACCGCCAGTGGCGACCGTTCTACCGTGAGCGGAGGGATGAACAACACCGCAAGCGGCGTCTGTTCTGCTATAGGTGGCGGTGAAGGCAACGCGGCACGAGGATACTCCAGTTTTGCCGCAGGTACACGGGCCAAGGCGAATCACGAAGGCGCTTTCGTTTGGGGTGATAGTACGGATGCAGATGTTGCCTCCTCCGCCAACAACCAGTTCACCGCCCGCGCGGCCGGCGGGGTTCGATTTTATTCCAATGCCGGCTTGACCACAGGGGTTTCCCTGGCGGCCGGCGGCGGGTCCTGGACCGCCGTCAGCGACCGGAACCAGAAGGAGAACGTTGCGCCCGTGGACTGCGGCGAAGTGCTCGACAAGGTGGCAGAACTGCCCGTCTCCACCTGGAACTATACCTCCCAGGACGCGTCCATCCGCCATATGGGGCCCATGGCGCAGGACCTCTACGCCGCCTTCGGCCTGGGCGAGTCGGACACGGGCATCACCACCATTGACGCGGACGGCGTCGCCCTCGCCGCCATACAGGGACTTAATGAGCGCCTGGAAACGCGATTGAACGAAAAGGAAGCGCGCATCGTGAAACTCGAAGCGGAACTCGAGGAAATGAAGTCCATCATAAAACAGCTGGCAGCCCGGTAATCATTGTCAGGAACTGACTTGATAGCAGGAGAACAGAGGGGCTGCCGTAGCGCATACCGTATGGATCTTACGCCAGCGTCCATGTATGGGAGTTATGGATTCCGCCTCTCCAGATCCTCCGGATGAACACATTTAAACATCCGCACAATAACCGAGGTAACCCAACTTGCGGCAGGGCGCATGCTATAATATCTTATCGCAGGAACACCCTCCCGCGTTCGCGATAGAGAAGCACACACCTTTCCGCGCAGGCTATGGTGCACTGCAACAAACCTTATTACCGGTCTGCGGCACACCTGGAATGTGTGCCTGTGTGTAACGAAATATGGTACGTCGTTTCGGAACATCTGTTACGTAAACAAGCATTGCGGCGGCACCCGCAAAAACAGGGAAAGAGACTGGCCCCATGAAATCCTCCTGCAGAAACACGGTAAACCGATGCGGGCAATCCCCGATGAAACGAATTAGCGCCGCGTCTTGTATCCTGATACTCCTGTCGGCACTGGCATATACCCCAGCCGCCTTTGCTCTTCCAGAACTGCACCCTGTTGTGGAAGCGGAAGAAACCGTATACCAATACACGCTGGCGGATAATGGTGCCGGTCCCTTGTGGTGCCGGGGTTCCACCTCCCTTGTGCGCGCAGGAGGCGAACTCTTTGCGAGCGGGCTGGAAACCCTGGAAGGGGTGCCGCCGCTGAACAACTGCCGCTGGATATTCTTTCAACGCACCGCCGAAGGGTGGCGGCAGGTGGCCGTGGACCCGAAAGACCGGACGCGGGAGCCTTGTCCGCTTGTCGCGTTCCATGAAGGCCCCGTGTTCCTGTCGGTGAACCCGACGCTGGTAACGGACCGTCAAGCCGGCGGGGGCGGCCCGGCACGGCCGGAAATCCTGGTCTTCAGCCCCGCCAACGCAGCGGGCGGATATGAAACCCTCTTGCCGGCATGGAACGGCACGCCGGCCTTCACGGAGCACAGCTACCGCAGTTTCGCCGCCGACGGCATTAATCGCGAGTTTATCCTGTTTCAAAACATCGGGTATACCCATGCGGAGTGGACCTTTCGCGACCATGACGGCCACTGGGCGCACCAGGGCAAACTGGAATGGCCCTGGGGCGCTGAGTATGACACCCCCCAGCCCGTTCGCGTCTGCTATCCCAATGTGGCGATCACAAACCGCGCCGTTCATTTCTGCGGGGTCAGCGACATTGTTGAACCCTACGGGGAATGGCGCGCCTTCAAGAAAGAACTGACCGGCAACGAGTGGGACTATGATTTCCGTCGCCTCTTCTACACGTGGACGCGCGACATTACAACAGGCGCCTTCGAGGACTGGGTGGAGATTGCGAGCCGCGACAAGACCTGCGGCTGGATCATGCCCGGAGATCTCTGGGTCGCCCCCGACGGCGCGGCCCACCTCGTGTGGACGGAACAGGCGATTGATGAACGCCTGCGGGAGAAATTTTTCCCCGATGCCGTGCAGCGCCATGAAATGAACTATGCGGTCGTGAAGGAGGGCAAGGTTATTAAGCGCCGGACCTTGGCGGCCAGGGAGGAGGGTACCCCCGGCGTAAAAGCCTCCGAACCCCGTTTCCACATCACGCCGGACAACCGGGTCTTTGTCTTTTATTACATCAGTGAAGCCGCCCCGGAAACCGGTGTTACCACCGGAAATTATCTCATGGAAATAAGCACGGACAGCGAACCGGGCGTTCCGGCGGCCGTGCCGCTGGCGCATCCCCTGTCCAGTTATTTCACCGCCACCGTGCGCGGCGGGTCACCCCCGTCTAAATCGCTTGAACTGCTCGGCGCGCGTGATGCGACCACCATGAGTTACGCGCGGATACAGCCGGACAGCAACCCTGAAATCAATACGGCTTCCCCGGCTGCCCCTTGATGTGAAACAGGCACCAGGGGATGCCGAAGACGAGCGACAAAGCGGCGGTGTTTCCCGTCGTCCGGAAAAGGCGGCGAGACAATGGCGTCTATGCCTCGCCTTCGCCCGGTGCCTCCCCTTCCCTCTCTTCAGCACAGACGCAATCAAAGGGGCCACCGGAACGCATGGGATAGTAATAGGGAGAATCCGGTCGCGGCCCGCCGCACACACCGACGTTGAGATACAGTTGTGCCTGCCCTTCGGAAACCCACTGGTAACGCCCCAAAACAACACACCGGTCGCCGCTTGTGAATTGCAGGTCTATCGTTGGAGAAGAGGCGTCTTCATTCGTGGTATAGGTACCGCAACCCGTCATCTCCCGGCATATCTCCGGCGGCTGGCATTTGCCCCAGTAATATACCGTATAAAGTGTAAAGGTCCCATCCTCACAAAAACTGTACGCGAATTCCGTATCCTCCCCGCACACCCATGCGCCTGTAAGGCTTCGCGCCGGTTCGCCTTCCATTTCACCTTCCACAAACGTCTCCCCCTCCCCTTCCCCATTCTCGCCTTCGGCCGGCGCCTCCCCTTCCCCCTCTTCAGCACAGACGCAATCAAAGGGGCCGCCGGAACGCATGGAATAGTAATAGGGAGAATCCGGTCGCGGCCCGCCGCACACACCGACGTTGAGATACAGTTGTACCTGCCCTTCGGAAACCCACTGGTAACGCCCCAAAACAACACACCGGTCGCCGCTTGTGAACTGCAGGTCTATCGTTGGAGAAGAGGCATCCTCACCGGTGGTATAGGTGCCGCACCCCGTCATCTCCCGGCATATCTCCGGTGGCCGGCATTTTCCCCAGTAATATACCGTGTAGAAGGTAAAAGTCCCATCCTCACAAAAGCTGTACGCGAATTCCGTATCCTCCCCGCATACCCACGCGCCCGTAAGGCTTCGCGCCGGTTCGCCTTCCATTTCACCTTCCACGAACGTCTCCCCCTCCCCTTCCCCATACTCGCCTTCGCGCGGCGCTTCCCCCTCACCCTCCTCCGGTTCACAAGGGGTACAACCACGGCAAAGATTCCCTGACACCGTGATATGGATCACATCCTTGACATCCTCGCCATCCGGGAGGCATCCCTGCCCGAACAGCAGCAGGACGACTGCCCCGAAAACCGATACCACCATCATAACCGCTATGCGTGTCATAGGCCA
>JAKLHG010000262.1 GCA_022710255.1 Candidatus Hydrogenedentota bacterium | reverse complement strand
ATGAAACACCGGATACGATGGGCAATTGGAGCGGTGTCGTGCCCACGCCCGGGAACTTCGATCATCGTCACATGGACAACATCAAATTGGCGTGCAAAAACGCCGTTGAGGAGGCCGTCCGCAATCTGGCGCCCGCCGATATGTATATCACCCAGACTGAAATAAATCCCGAGGGCCTGGTGGACGATTCCAGGAAACCCATCGTTATAGACACCAAACTCTGTTGCGCCCGTTTTACAAAGGTCGGAACGGACGAAACCATCGCCACGATGGTTTCTTGGGGCAATCACCCGGAAACACTGGGCGGGGACAACCCCTTTCTAACCTCGGACTTTTGCGGTTATTGGCGCGACGGCGTGGAAGCGGGTGTTGGCGATCCCAACGGCGCGGCGGGCGTGGGGGGGATGTGCCTGTATTTTCAGGGGATGGTCGGGGGCCTGATGACGCAGCTGCATACTGAGGTACCGCACCGGAACGGCATAGATAAGTTCAAGGAAGACTCGTTCGAGAAGGCGCAGGCGCTGGGAGAAAATCTGGCCATACTGACCTTGAATACGCTTCGCGGCGCCGAGGTCGTTAAATGTGAGAGCCCGCGCGTGGGTGTCGCCGCAAAGACCTTTTATGCGCCCTTGGCCGGGTTGTTCAAATATGCGATAGCCCTGGGGTTGGTGCATCCCGGTGTCTTTTGGCGGGAGGGCGGCATTGCCGCGCGCAGCGAAGTGGACGTCGTGCGGGTTGGAGATCTCGAAGTCGCCACCGTACCGGGCGAACTCTATCCGGAGATCGCCGACGGGGGTGTCGAGGCTAAACCGGGGCGTGATTTTGATATTCCGCCGGTGGAAGTGCCCCCGTTGCGTAAAGAGATGAAAGGCAAAGTCAACATGGTTTTCGGCCTGGCCAATGATGAAATAGGCTATATCCTTCCCAAAAGCCAGTGGGATGTGGCCCCCCCCTATGTTTATGACAATGATTCCCAATACGGTGAGGAGAACTCTGGCGGCCCGGATGTAGCCCCGGCCATCCATCGGGAATCGCTTGCGCTTCTTCGTCGAATGGAGGACGCATGGCCTCAATAAGCCAAGGTGCTACAGGAGGAGTATCCATGATTTCAGGAAAAGAGTCCCGACGGAACTTTATTGGAAAAATAGCGGGCTTGTCCCTGTTGACGGGCGTGGCACTTTCGGCGGAGGAACAGTCCAGTGTTTCAAGCGGGTCAGTGCGGCTGGGGGCGCCTGTTTTTGAAAAAAGCGATGATCCCGAACTATTGGCGTTAGCCCATAAAAATATGCGCTACCGGGCGGCCTATTGCCCGGAAGTATCCTTATCCGATACTGACAGGATTAAAGCCGTTTCAGAAGCGTTCGCCCGTCATGATGTAGTGATTGCCGAAGTCGGCCGCTGGTGCAATATGATGGATGTCGACCCGGAAAAGCGCAAGAGTAACCTGGAAAACGTCACCGAAGGCCTGGCCCTGGCGGAGGCCATCCGCGCGCGGTGCTGCGTGAATATTGCGGGCTCTTTCAGCACGGATAGTTGGTTCGGCCCCCATCCCAAAAACCTTTCCAACGAATTTTTTGATGCGGCGGTGGAGAATGCCCGCAAGGTGGTGGATGCCGTAAAGCCCACGCGCGCCAAATTTGCCTACGAGATGATGGGCTGGAGCCTGCCGGACAGCGCGGATTCTTATCTGGACTTCATCAAGGCCGTTGACAGGAAAGGCTTTGCCGTTCATCTGGATCCGTGCAACCTCATCAACAGTCCGGACCGGTTTTACCGTAACGGCGATGTAATCAATGAGTGTTTCGACAAACTTGGTCCCCATATCGTCAGTTGCCATGCAAAAGACCTCACATGGGATGTAGAGATGAATGTGCATTTTCGAGAGGTCTGTCCGGGCACAGGAATGATTGATTACACCACATTTCTAAAGCGCCTGGCTGGAATGCCCCAGCAGCCGCCCCTCATGATAGAACATCTTTCAGGAGCGGAGGAATATGATCAAGCCCGGAAGTTCATCCTAATGGAGGGGGAGAAGTCCGGCATCCGTTTTACCTAGTATTGCGAGATTCTTTCAAGGGAATATTCAGCCGGTAAAAACACCTTAATTTGGAAATTCACCGGATTTGTCGAAGCGAGGACGGTACGGGTATGATCCAGGGATAGAAACGCTTTTCATTCATTGAGTGTAGCGCGCCCATGCCTTCAGAACGAGCCGGTTCAAACATAACCTCTATTGGAGAGCAGCATGCCGAGTAATGCACAGACTGCCTTTGACGTGGACAAGTATTTGCGGGAGCAAACGGCTGAAATCCTCCAGCGCATAAAACGCTTTGACAACAAGCTGTACCTGGAATTCGGGGGGAAACTTATTTTTGATTATCACGCCGCCCGCGTTCTGCCCGGTTTCGATCCGAATGTTAAAATGCGCCTGCTCCAGCAATTCAAGGACAGAATTGATATCATCTTGTGCATTTATGCCGGCGACATCGCCCGCAAGAAGATACGTGCCGACTTCGGCATTACCTATGACATCGATGTCCTTAAATTTATTGATGATCTTCGCAACGACTGGGGACTGGAAATCACCGCGGTGGTTATTACCCGTTATGAAGAGCAACCCTCGGCCCAGTATTTTAAAAACAAATTGGAACGACGAGGCGTTAAGGTATTCACGCATCAAGCCACAAGAGGCTATCCCACGGATGTGGATTTGATTGTCAGCAGTGAAGGTTATGGCCGCAATACCTATATCGAGACCAGCCATCCGCTGGTGGTTGTTACCGGTCCCGGACCCGGCAGCGGCAAGTTAGGCACGTGCCTTTCCCAACTCTACCATGAATATGAACGGGGGATTCATGCGGGATACGCTAAATTTGAAACCTTTCCGATTTGGAATCTTCCCCTGAAGCATCCTGTAAATGTGGCTTATGAGGCGGCCACGGCCGACCTGCGGGATGTCAACGTTATCGATGCTTTTCACTTGGAAGCCTGCGGAGAAACTACCATCAATTATAATCGGGATGTGGAAGCGTTTCCCTTGCTGAGGCGCATCCTTGAAAAGATAACCGGGGAAAAGTCTTTTTACCGTTCGCCAACAGACATGGGCGTCAATCGGGTCGGTTTTGGCATCGTCGACGACCGGGCAGTACGGTATGCAGCCGAACAGGAAGTTATACGCAGGGTGTTCCGATATCGCTGTGAATACATGATGGGGCTTGCCGACCAGGAGACTGTGGAACGCGTTGAACTGATTATGAATGAATTAGGCATACAAGTCGAAAACCGCAGACCCGTTATTCCAGCCAGAGAGGCGGCCCAGCGTGCCAAGGATAATAAAAAAGGGCATGATGGGGTCTACTGCGGCGCAGCCATCGAACTGAAGGACGGCACCGTCATCACCGGCAGCAACTCACCCTTGATGCATGCGGCGACAAGCGCTGTGCTGAACGCCGTCAAGCATCTGGCCGGCATCCCGGACAAAATCCATTTGATTTCACCCAATATTATCGCCGCCATCGGTGATTTGAAGAAAAACATGCGGGACGGCAAGAGCATCAGCCTTGACCTTGAAGAAGCGCTTATAGCGGTCGGCGCATCCATGCCCTCCAATCCTGCCACAGGCGTGGCCGTGGAGAAACTAAAACATCTCAACGGGTGTGATATGCACATGACCCATATTCCGACCCCGGGCGATGAGGCCGGCCTGCGCAGGTTGGGAATAAACCTTACCAGTGATCCTGAGTTTGCGAGCGAAAGTCTATATATTACATAAAGGCTTTTATACATGCCTTCGGCCTGTGGAAGAAACGCAGCGGGAGTTGAACCCAACTGTCGTGTAAATGCTTCTGATGATTCTCGGTACATAGTTGATTTATGTAACCTTTATTTTTGCACACAGGCCTTTACAGATCACACAACATTGCTCTCCATGATGAAATCTGTGCAGTATTGTGTCTCGATTCTGGAACGGTACAGAGAAGGTTATAGTCAAACGGCCAGATCCATGCTGGCACAAGGAGACAGGCAATGTTGCATCTTCTACCCACGGTCGCAACGATATTGATGGCCATCCTTTTGGTGGGAAACAACATTTGCGCGGATGAAATAGTGCCGGATAGTCCAATACAACGAGCACATAATTCGCTTGCCGCCCACCAATTGACTCCTCAGATTATAGACTTGGGAGACTTTTACAGGGGCGTCGAACCGAAGGATTTCCGAAAGCGGACGGGGGCGGAATACAAACCTTCTTATAACGAGGAACCCTCCATCCCGGCACAATGCTGGATAGAAACGGGCTATGGTACGCAAAATGCTTGCCTGTACTGCCACACCAACTATCTGGCATCTATTAAGCACGGTAACGCTTATCCGTTGGCGGAAGACCAGGTGTTGTATAGTTTTCCGTCCGCCGACCTCAACAAAGTATTGTGGCGAAACACCATATTTCCCGGGGAAATTATGGAGCGGTTGGAAAAGGCGGGAATTACCTTGCCCGATATCAATGATATTGAATATGTACGGCGAGATAACTGGACGCCTCTATATGACCGGGTACGGACTGAAAGCGGAGGCAATTGGATAAATCCAGAAGCGGGGGAATTCGTGCTGTTTCCTGCCTTAAATCCCAGGCATTTGTTTCCGGAAATGCAACCCGACCCTACATCAGGGGGTAAGCATGGCTACGTGGATGGGGATGGTTTTGTGCGGGACGAACACGCCCGGCATACTGGGTGGCGCGCAGTAAATTTCTTTCCTTACGGCATATTCAGTCCGCTGACCGGCAGCGTGAGCGGCATTTATCTTCGATTGCCCGAATCTCTTATGCAAGAGGAGGGTGTGTTCAACATAGAAACTTACAAAAAGAACCTGGATCTACTCGAACGCAACATAAAGAACCGCAGCTTCAGTGAGAAGCGCTATTATGGCGATGCGGCCACGGTGCCTGTTGAGAAGGGCTTTTTCCCGGTAGGCGCCGAGTTTGCCCATCCGCTGCATTATGTCGATCTTAACGGGGACGGTCAGGCCGGGGAAGCATTGGATGGCGTGGCAGACTCAGCTGCGCCAGCCTTCGAGTTCCCGGGTACCCGCGCGAAGCGCATCAAGGAGATGCGCTATATGTACAAGTGGAAATCTGTCGGCATTGGGAGTATTGATGATAACGCCCATTATGACGGGATGGTGATAGGAAACGAAGGACAGGGATGGATAGACAACAATGTTGGGTGGATTCTGGCCGGGTATATTGAAGATCGGCAGGGGCGACTCCGGCCGCAGACCACCGAAGAAATGATGCAGTGCCTGGGATGCCACGGTATGGTCGGCAACACAATTGATTCCGTCTGGTCCTTTCCTCGTAAACTGCCCGGGGACCTGGGTTGGCACGAGATGGATTACGGCAGCTATGATTCCATGCGTCCCGGCCAGACCAAGTTAATGGATTATTGTCACAAGGGTTCCGATACTGGTGAATTGGGTTTCTTTTATAGGGTAGTGGTAGGCGCCGACCTGTATGGCGTTATGCCCGAGGAAATCACTCAGGCTTTGAAACAGTATGCTTCTCAAAAGCGCATGTTACTTAATCTGAAATATGATGTTGAAGCCATATTCGAAAACAGAACGCTTTCGAATATGTTGGAAGATGAACGAAAATCACATTTACTGGAACGCCAGAAGGTAATGCGCTCATTTGTAGACGAACGGGCCTACTTGCGTAAGGAAGAGAACTCGGGCAATCTCTATATTCAGGGAAGTCTTTTCTATCCTTCAGAATCTACTATGAAGAAGAACATTCAGCTTTACCGCAAGATTGTTCTTGACCAGAGTTTCAACCTTGGAAAAGATGTTTTCGGTTCTGAAAATGATTTTGTGCCCTTCACTTTTCGTTCAGACGGAAGCGCGAAGGATGGCAGCGGGCTTAACATTCCCGTTGGAGAAATCATTGTCAG
>JAKLHG010000261.1 GCA_022710255.1 Candidatus Hydrogenedentota bacterium | reverse complement strand
CCGACAGTTGTGGAGTAAACAGCAAAATTTGAGGGGCCGTACATCGCGACGGATAAGCCGTCAGTAAAAAGGACCATCCGGTCATTCTTCTGGCACCCCGATTTTGAACAGTACGGCGCCGTGGGCAGGGACTTGGACAGAGAAGGCGCCTTCGGCCGGGGGAAGGTCTTTGCGCTGCCAGAGATCGCGGACGGGCTGTGTCCCTGAAATACCCAGATCGTCCCAGCGGGCGGTCAGGGTCGTCTTTACCGGAGCCCGGTTGAACAGGGCTACGGCCAGGGTGCCGTCATAGAGAGGTTTCTTCCAGATTTCCGTCCAGGGGTCCCCGGCGCAACGCCAGCCCTGCTTGCCGAGGGCGTCCTGGTTCACCGCGATGACTTCATCGTTGGTCATGAGGGCCAGGGTGAAAGCGTCCAACTGAGCGAGGTCGCAGCCCAATAGCAGCGGCGCGGCGAGCACGGTCCACAAAGTGATATGGGCGACCTGCTGGTTTTTCGTGAGCGGGGTCGGGCGCATGGTTTTGCCCCAGCCTACGATGCCGACGACAAGCATGTCGGGGTCGTTCCAATGTCCGGGTCCCGCCCAGGGCTCGAGCCCGTTCTGGGCAAAACCGATTTTGGACATGCTGCTCCAGGAATCAGCAATGTCCCCCGTGGTACGCCAGAGATTACCGCCCACCTCCTTGCCCCATTCCCACACATCGCCCATGCCGTACTGACAGAGGCTGTAGACGATGTCGCGGTCGCAGGCCTCCAGAGCTTCGCGCATGAGCAGGTAGGGTTTCATCAGGGCCTCCCGGTCCGAACCGCCAGCGACGCCCTGGTAACTGCACCAGTCGTACTTGAGATAGTCCACACCCCAGCCTGCGTACGTTTGGGCGTCCAGGCGTTCATATTGATAGCTGCCGGTGTAGCCGCCGCAGGTTTTGGGGCCTGGCGAGGAATAGATGCCGAATTTCAGCCCCTTCGAATGGATATAGTCACCGAGAGCCTTCATGTCGGGAAATTTATCGTTGCACAGGATAGTGCCGTCCGGGGCGCGGCTCGCTTCCCAGGCATCATCTACGTTGATGTATTGGTAGCCGTGGGCGGCCAGTCCGCTGGACACCATGTAATCCGCAGCGGCGCGTATCTTGGCATCGTCCACCTCCAGGCCCCACACATTCCAGGAATTCCACCCCATGGGCGGCGTCAGGGCGAGTTGGTCTTCCCCGCCCACAATGGTCAACGTCCGCGTGGCGGCGCCTTTCGGGCCTGTGACGGTCAGCTCCACTTCTGTAGTACCCGCCTGCGCCAGGGCCCCGCTGATAATGCCCGTCTGGGAATTCAGGGACAGCCCAACAGGCAGGTTTCGGGCGCTGAAGGCCAGTGGTCCTTCGCCGGTGGCGGGTACCAGGTAAAGGAAGGGCCGACCGGGGGTGGCGCCCGTGATGCGCGGTCCGTGAATGGCCGTTTCAGAACATGTCCCCAGAAATATCACCGGGTCCTCCTCTTCGAGCACGGCGGCACATGGGTGTTCGGAAGCAGCCGCGTCCAGGAGTACTGCGGCGCCCGCCCAGTTGGCATGGTCGTTGGCGTTGCCGTCGCCGCCGTCGGAAACCAGCAGCAGCAGCGATTGCGCGCCGGCGAGATCTACGTCGAAGTAGTGGGGCGGGTCGTTTCCGCGCAGCACCGGCGATTCCGCCTTCCGCACACCGTCCACCCATACGCTGAAGCTGGCGGAGCCCCGACCCTTGGTGGCGTCGTCTATGCCGGCCACCGCCAGGAACCGCGCCGCAGCCCCCTTGAGATCCACCATGAACGCGCTGGAGGCCGCCGTGCCGATGCCGTGTTCAAAGACTTCCCCGCCCAGCGAAATCTCGAAACCGCGTACGGATTTTCCGGCGCGGGCTTCCTTGATGTCCTGCCGAACCGCACTCAGGTCCAGTGTATCCAGCCACAGGCCGTTCGCGGGCGGCTCAGCCCCTGTCAGCGTTTCCCGGGCGATTGCCGTGTTCGACAGGCCGAGCAAGCACAAGACAAACAGAACAGTTATGTACAAGAGACTGCGGCACATAAAATAAGCGCGCATGGTTGGCTTCCTTTCCTAATTTACGATGACGTATTTATGTTTCGGTGGACACCCCTGAAACGGATTCCCAAAATATTCCCGAGGTAAATTTTGCCTTGCCGCGATATTCGAGCTCTTCATATTCCACCTGCAGGCGGCGTACCTGCATGAGCAATTTTATATCGGGGACACCCTGAATGACGAAACAGTGCCGGGCACCTTCATGCTGAAAGCGGTTGAACGCATAAGAACCTGTATGTGCCCGATCCTCGTATTCGTAGTGGAGGACCTCATGGATGCGCAGTAACCCCCGGAGCACGTCCACTTCTTCAATGCGGTAAAAGAACCTGTTCTTCATCACCCGGCGGGGTCCGCCATGGCCTAACCGCTGAAAGGGAATTTCCACCACCCCCTTGGAATTATCCCATTGTACTTCATCCAGCTGGAAGTATTCATCGCACAGACATGTTCTGATTTTTTGGAGGTCTTCCGGCTCCGTAACGTAAAAGCGAGTAAAGCGTTTTGGTTCCATTGGACTATTCATTTTACTTCGGGCTCATCGGACCCGGCAAAAGGGTATGCCCGGATGTTTTCCCTTGCCGGGACCATCCGGCACTTTCGCCTGTACCTATAGAAGGACAGCCTTTTAGAAGACGCATAAATTTCTTTTCCGCATTCTAGCATAAAAGAGCAAAAAGATGGCTATGCGGTTCAGGTTTTGCCTTTTCCACGTGCGTCCGAAATGGAGGCGCATGGAAAAGGGCAAACAGCGTTTCGACGTTATCGTTTTGGGTTGACGGTGTGGTCCGCGTTAGTATACAAGGTACTGACGCTGTGCAAATCTACCCTGGAAGGAACAGAAATGGAACTACACGATTCCCCGGACCTGCCGTTCCTGTCGGATATGCGGCAGCAAGCGGAACGCCTGTTGTCAGAAAACCTGATGCCTTTCTGGGCGCGGCATGCCTGGGACAGGGAATACGGGGGATTTCTAACCCGGCTGGACCGACGGGGCGTTCGCCTGGACGATTCGGAAAAGGTGTTGATGATGCAGGTCCGCATGATTCACAGCCTTTCCGCGGCGCATCGTCACGGGTTGCGGAACCGGGGGTACCTGGACCTGGCGTCGCAGGGCTTTGAATATCTTGTGCGTACCTTTTGGGACCCTTGCGACGGCGGCTTTTATTTTTCCGTCCATCGCGACGGGTCGCCCCGTTCCACGCGTAAGAATACCGATTTCCACGCCTACGCCCTTACCGGTCTTTCGGAATATTACCTGGGGTCTAACCAGCCTGAAGCGCTGGACCGGGCCTGTCGCGTGTTTGACCTCCTGATGGACAAAGCGGCGGACCGTGACATGGGGTTCATCGAGGAGTTTGACGGGAACGCCTGGCCCGCGCTGAATGCGGAGCAAATGGGCCTGGGAGAAAGGACGGATATAAAGACCATCGACATGCATACCAACATGCTCGAAGGCATGGTTTATCTCGCCGGGGCCTCCGGCCTGCAACGGCACCGTGATGCGCTGGGCGCCCTGCTTGACCTTATCTGCCGGCAAGGCATCCATGTCGGCCACGGCTGCACCATTACCGCCTTTGACGCCGACTGGCACCCCGTGGGTGACGCGGCGGGACGCATGACCACTTCCTACGGGTTGAATGTGGAACTCGCCTGGCTCATCTGGGAAGCCATGGACGTGTTGAATATACAAGAGGCGCTGTATGACCGGTGCGCGCTGGGCCTTATCGACCATGCGCTGACGTACGGGTTTGACCGGGAACGGGGCGGGATTGCGGCCAACGGGCCCGTAACGGGTTCCGTGCTGGCGGCGACGGATTTGGGGGAAGCGCGCCTGCACAAGTCCTGGTGGGCTCAGGCGGAATTCATGAATGCCCTCTGCCGCGCCTATTCCAAAACGGGCCGGCGAGACTATTTTGACGCACTGGTCAAAACATTCGACTGGATATACCGTTTTCAGGTTGACCATGCATGTGGTGACTGGTACCAGGACACCCGCTGGGATACGGGTGAACCGCTTGTTACCGACAAGGGCCGTGAATTCAAGACCGCCTTTCATGCGGGGCGCGCGTTGATTCAGCTATGCGATGCGTTGAGACAATGGCTTTACCGGGGAAAGCCCGCTGACAGTGACTCCTGAACAGAGAGACTTTGTCCGGGAGACCGGGTTTGGATTACTGCGTATATTTATGTTATTACTTGTCCAAGTGTTACCGGGAAACGATGGGGATGTACATGCAAACGGTCCCATTTTCCGGTTACGAAGCTAGAGAAAAGTCCCTGATGCCGAGTCTTCGGCAGGTGTTTTTAGAAAGCATCCATGCCCAATATACATCCGACAGCCTTGGTTGATTCAGGCGCCGTCCTCGCGGACGACGTGGAAATAGGCCCCTACAGTATTATTGAAAACGAGGTGACCCTGGGTCCGGCCTGCCGCATCGGACCCCATTGTGTGATTGGCAAAGGCACGGTGCTCGGGGCGGATAACCGCACCTTCAGCGGCGCGCAGCTGGGCGTGGCGCCCCAGGACCTGAAACATATCGCGGACGCAACGGGCCACACAATCATTGGCGACCATAATATATTCCGTGAATTTGTAACCGTCAGTTCCGGCACGGTTTACGGCCCGGAGGATACCGGCAAGGCCACGCGGATAGGAAGTCACTGTCTGTTCATGGCATGTTCGCACGTGGCGCATGACTGCAGCATCGGCGACCGGGTCATCATGGCGAACAGCAGCGCGCTGGCGGGCCATGTGGAGGTTCAGGACGCTGCCACCATCGGCGGGCTCGCCGGCGTGCATCAGTTCTGCCGCATCGGCACCATGGCGTTTATCGGCGGCATGGCACGTGTGAATATGGACGTCCTGCCTTATATGATCATTGAAGGGCATCCGGCGCATTGTTACGGCCCGAACGTCGTGGGTCTGACGCGCGGCGGATTCAGCAAAGAGTCCATCGCGCGCATCCGGCGCGTGTACCGGATTCTGTACCGTTCGGGGTTGAACACGAGCCAGGCTCTCGTGGAAATCGAAAAGAGCGTTGAAGAAAGTGAAGACAGAAACGTGCTGTTGAACTTTATCAGAGGTTCCCAGCGCGGCATACTCCGGTGACCGCAACACAGGTTCCCGGCGGCCGCGGGCGGACCAGGAGGGAAAACACATGGGCGAGCGCGGATTATTGATAACCGGCGGGGGAGGATTTCTCGGCCGCTTTGTGCTTGAGCGGTATTTGAACGCCTATCCGGACTACGAATTCCATCTTCTGGAACACGGCCCATTTATCCATAAGTTGCGGCAACATCTTGACACGTCCTTTCCGGAGGCGATGTCTTCCGGACGGATACACGTTTTCGAGGGGGACATTACCCAACCAGGTCTCGGCGTGGACGCACCCCTGCGGGAGGAGCTCAAGGCGCGGGTAACGGCCGCCATTCATCTGGCCGCCCTGTATTATCTGGCCGCGCCGCGCGATGTCCTCATGCGTATCAATGTGGAGGGTACACGCAACCTGCTGGATTTCTGTCAGGAACTGCCGCGCCTGGAACGCCTGGCTCATGTAAGTACCTTGGCGGTGGCGGGCACGCACACGGGTACCTTCGATGAAACCGACTTTGACGTGGGCCAGTCCTTTAAAAATTTTTATGAAGAGACCAAGTTCCTGTCTGAAAAACTGGTGCGCGAACGCAGGTCCGCATTACCGTCCGTCATTTTCCGCCCGGCGGTCGTGGTTGGGCACAGCAAGACGGGGTATATTGACAAGGTGGACGGTCCCTACTACCTGCTCGTGGCCATATCCCGGCATCTCCAATTCATCATGCCGGATTGCGGTCCCGTGAAAAATAATATCGCCCCGGTTGACTTCGTTACGGACGGGCTGGTGGATGTTTTTGAGAAAGACCCCG
>JAKLHG010000260.1 GCA_022710255.1 Candidatus Hydrogenedentota bacterium | reverse complement strand
CACGCACCCGCGCAGCCTGAACTTCGTTCAACTTCAGATACCGGTGTTTCCCGTCCGGCGCTTCCTGAAAGGTGGTATGGCCTTTCTCGTCCACGCTCGCCTGGCCTGCGGGCGACAGGTCGAAATAGCCGTGGTTCCGGCGTAGGCCATATAACACGCTGGTCAGATCCCAGGTCGGGCGTTCGTGGGGTGTCGGCTCATACAACTGGTAAGCTTCCCGAAGCGGGTGATGTTCCACGTAGGCATAATCCCGGTCAATGCTCACCGCCGGATAGGGCACGTTGATGCCGATTTCGAAACCGCTGTAGACGATGTCCACCGGCCACTGCCCCACCAGTGTGCGCGCTGCGGGAATGTCCATCACCACGTTGTATTCCAGATGTTCCCGGCCGTCGATGGGCGTAAAGGCGCCGGCCATGATGGAAAGCAGGCGCACCTTGCGGGCAACGAGGTCGCGTCCGGACAGTTCCGAATGCGCGTCCGGACCCGAGTCCAGCAGCCGCGCCAGGTTCGTGGAGAAGCCGACGACCGCGATGACCACGGAATGGTTCTCCTGTGCGGCCAGTACCTGGCGCAGCAGAACCGTCGCATCGGGAGCACCGTTTCCGCTTTTCAGGTCATGGGGATATCGCAACGCGCCCTCATCCTCCTGAGCGGCGAGGCCGATGAATTTCCCCTGTTCCGGGGTGACACTACCCTTTACCACGCCGATTGGAATATTACCCCGGCCATAAAAGGTGTTTACCGCGTCCACGAAGGGGCCGCAGAGTTCGTGGTCTTTGGTAATGGTGACCGCCAGCAGTTCGCATTCGCCCCGGCTTTGCAGGGCATGGATCACGCCCAGCGCCAGTACATCGTCCACGTCATTGCCGATGTCCGTGTCAAAAATAAGCGGCACCGGCCGCGTTGGAGGGGGCGTGCTTGCCGACTCCGCCGTTGCGGCGCCGATACATAGAATTAGTATTGCGGTCATTGATACGTTGGTCATGATGTATTTTCCTTTTTTTTGTATTATAGGGCCAAACCGGGTCACGAAACATCTTCCTCGTATTGCCGGCGGGCTACCAGATCCCTGAACCACACTGTTTTCCGCACCCCATCCAAATCCTTATCCGTTTGTATATGTTCCAGGGGCGGTAAGGCATCCTCCGCTTCCGCCCGGGCGAGCCATTGCCGGCATTCGTCCACCTTCCCGAGCAGGGCGGTATAACAGGCGCAATCGTACGCCGCCTGCTTAAGGTTGAGGGAGACTGCGTGCTCGGCTTTTTCCAGGGCTTGTTCCAGGCAGTGGCGCCGTTCTTCCTCCGAGTCCTGTACCTCTGCCAGATATCCAAGGGCATTGCTCCACTGACCCCAGGTCAACTTAGGGGCATCCTCCCGCCGGGCGGCTTCCTGTAATTTAGCGCATGCGTCCTCCAACAGGGAACGGCGTTCCCCGGTATCGTCGGTTAACCGTGCCCTTTCAAACAACGCCAGGCCCCAGTTGTACCATAAACAGACGTTTGACCTGTCCCGGATGGAGGCTTCCCGGTATTGGTCGCAGGCTTCCTGCAATACTGCCCGTTTCGCCTCCGGGTCCCCTTCAATGGCAGCTGTTTTTCGTAAGATCCAACCAACAGATAAAAAACTGTCCACGTCCGCAGGTTCTTTTTTCAAAAGTTCGCGGTACTGTTTAAGACTTGTTGACAACAACTCGCGTCGCCGGGTCTCATCCTTTTCCAAATCGGCAAGTTCTATCAATACCCACCCGCAACCCCGCAGGATATCCTTGTTATCCGAATCGGCGGCAGCCGCTTTCTCATGCCGGTCGCGGGCTTGTTCCAACAGGGTCCGTTTCCTTTCCGGGTCACTTTCCAATTCTGCCTGCTTGGCCAGCGCCCAGCCCAGGTAGTGCATCGCGGTGCTTGTCGTCTTCGCGTCCCCTTTTCCCGCCTTCTCAAATTGCAGGGCCGCCTTTTCCATCAGTGTCCGCTTGCTATCCGGGTCATCCTGTACCCCGGCAAGCTTCATCAGGCAATATCCATAGTCGTTAAAGATATCCACCTTTCCGTGGCTGTGGGATACGACCACCTCATACCGGGCGCAGGCCGCTTCCAGTAAGTCGCGTTTTTTCCCCTTGTTGGGTTCCAGTTCTTCGAGGTTTGCGAGGTCTCGCAGGGCATTTCCCCAAATCCAGAAGAAAACGCTTTCCCCGCGAATTTTGTTCTCATAGCGCTGAAAAAGGCGGCACGACCTTTCCAAAAGGACCCGTTTTTTCTTCAACGCTAACGGTCGATACGTCCTTACGTAACAAACGAGAGCCCACACGGGACACAATGACTTTCCTTGCGCGAAGATAATGACAAGTAACAGCAAGAAAAAAACTACCCCCGCCAGAAAAATACCCCCAAGCCCTGCCAATGCATATATCCAAATGCTCATGTTTGCGGTACCTCCTGTCCATGGTCACACAACACGCTCAACGGTATTTTAAAGTGCCCCCGCTTTACCCCTCAGACTTCAGCCTTCATCCTCTCCGTTGCCGTTTCCGGGCTGCCACTTGAGGATCGTGGTCATTTGTTCCGGTGTTTGCGGGCAGTTCCATTCCTGCAGCACCTCATCATCGGCGCGCAGTTCATTGAGACGTTCCAGGGCGTCCAGACCGGAAAGCCCCTGCTCGCGCAGCCAGCACCCGACCACCATACCGGTCCGTCCATGACCGCCCCAGCAATGAACATAGACTCCCCGGCCTTCCGAAAGGGCTTCGTTTATGGTGTGCAAAATCTCCCGTATGATTGCACGCTCGGCAATCCCCATGTCCGGAATGGGAAAGGCGTGGCAGGTTATCCCGCTCCCGGAATCCGCATCGATCAGACCTTCAAGAAGGGGCGCATAATCTTCCCGGCACCCTGTCCAGGACATCTCCCCTATCTCCTGCAGCGATATAAAACAGCGCACACCGGCCTGCAACAGGCGCTGCAGTCTTTTTCTGGCACGGTTGGGATCCATGTCCCCGGGAAAGCCCCCGGCCAGCAGCCTTCCGGGTTCCACCCACCAGGTTTGAGGCAAAGGCGTATCCATATATCTGTTCCTTTCTGTATTCAGGGGAGGCCAAAACACCAGCGCAACTCCCGCGCAACAAACACCCAAAACAATTCTCTGACTTCAAGGATACACTATAAGGCCGTGCGGTTTACAGTCGTTTCCGTCCTTTAAGTCCCTTACGTCCCTTATGTCCTTGAGGTCGTTTACCGCTTCGGTTTCACGCCTCTCTGGGTCCGGAGGCGGCAACCCGGCCTTTCATGCCGAAGAGGAAACGGGTCAGGTTGTTTCTTCTGACGCCCAGGTCATAAACCATTCCGGTAACCACAAAGCTGCCTAGGGCAATCACGAAAAATTTAAGCCACAGGTTCACCGGCCACTGCACTACCCCGTATCCAATCCCCACGATAATCGTCTGGTGCAAAATGTAAAAAGGATACGAGGCTTCGTTGGCATAGGCATAAACCCGGTGGGTACGGTTCAGGTATTTTCGGGCATAGCCCAGCAGGGCAATAATCCAGAACCACATATTGAAGGTGCGCACCAGGTAGAACAGGACATCGCCCGGCGAATAGGCGGTAAAACGCACCCGCATCGCCCAGAGCGTCAGGGTGATGGTCATGGTAATCGCGCCCAGCAGCAGTGCCCGCGCCTTGCTGCGGTCCACCGCCTCCTGGAAGCGGTTGTCGGCCGCCATGGCATACCCGTACAGGAACAGCATGAAATAGTAGAAGGGGTTCTTGCCGCCGATATCAGGCAGGACGCCGGCGATGCCCACGGGCACGGCCAGCAATAGCAAGGCCCCGGGCCGTCCGCATTCCCGGGCCAGCCAGTCAATCACGCGCCGGTCCCGCCTGAGATGGAAGAACAGGGGCAGCGCAACCGCGGAAAAGACCAGGAGATAGAGGATAAACCACAAGTGCGCCGGCGTGAACTGGCCGGTATACCCTGTGAGATCGCCGCGTACCCTGAAATAATCCGGCAGGAACCTGCCATAAGACTCGTCATACCCCGGCTGCTGGAACCGGGCGATATACGCCTGGGGCGGCACAATAACCAGCACGCCGAACACAAGGGGAATAAACAGGCGTTTGAACCGTTCCTTGAGATAGGCGCCGCCGCTGCGGAACTCAAGGGCATAACCGCTGGCCGCACCGGCGAGCACAAACAACAGCGGCATGTTCCACACCGCCAAAAAAGCGATGAAATAACTCAGCACGTTGCTGAGGTCGGCATTCTTGACATAGTTGGGTTCCCAGATGTCAAAAATCCGGGCGGTGTGAAACGGGACCAGCGAGGCCACCACCAGGATACGCAGCCAATCAATGTCATAGCGCCTGTTCGTTGCTGGCATATAGGGATTCTCCGTAGCAAAACATCCTTATGCTATGTCCCTGATTTTTTATATCGGACGATCAACGTGGAGCCGGGTTTATCAATGCGCAACTGCAGGCTGTCGCCCAGGTCGATGCCGGACTGGATGGCCTTGGTGCTGTTCCCGTCACCGTCCACGAACTCCACTTCATAGCTTGCGGCGGGGTCTATCCCGTAAGTCCCGAGGATAAGCCCTTTATAGCGGCACTCGGGACGGCGGAACGCCAGCACGATGCCCGCATCCAGGTCGGCCCGGTGGAACTGATAGGCCACGAATTCATCGGGAGCGGTACGGGCGGGGGTCAGCGGGTAGAAATCGCCGTACCAGGCAAAGCGGTTTACTTTGGCCTCCTCGATGAGGGCACGGGCGGTGTCCACGGGGAAGGCCGCATTCCGGTAATCGAACTGGCAGAGCAGCCCGCCCGTGGCCGCGCTGCGGGTCAGGTAGCGTTCCGGCCGCCACGCGCAGGCCGTGTGCAGTGGCACATATCCGCTCAGTGCGGCCGTCTGCGCCTGGTTCCAGTCGGCATTGCTGTCCCAGCAGTTGGTGTCGCTGCGCCACAGGGGCACCGACCGGCTGCACATCTCGATATCAATGCGCCGCCCGCCGCTGGAGCAGTTGTCAATGAGAAGGCCGGGGTGTCGGCGTTCGAGTTCCTCCCACATCGCATACAGCCCCTCGATGTGGCGGATTTCGGTTATGCCGGCTCGATCAGGCGTGTCATTTCGCTGCCAGAAGGTGAGCGGCTCGATGTTGAAATCCCACCGCACCCATGACAGTTGCGCTTCGGTTACGAATTTGTCAATCAGGTCGGTCAACCATGCCCTGGCAACGGGATCGTGCATGCGAAAAAGCTGGCTCCATTCGCCCTCGGCCTTCATCACCCATTCCGGATGCTCGCGCTCCACCATTGTCCCCGGGTGCACGCGTTCCGGCTCGAACCAGAGCAGGTAGCCCATACCGGCCGCTCGCACAGCGTCCCCGATCGGTTTCAATCCGTTCGGGTATTTCGACCTGTCGATTTCCCAGTTACCCGTGCCTTCGGGGAAGCCGACCGGGTACCATTGCTGCGGATCCATATCCGACCAGAAGACCTCGATCCCGCGCTCTGCCATGGGGCCCACTGCGTCGAGATGAGGGCCCTCGTACGTCCCGTCGGCGGCGACCGTGGCGACGGAACAGCAGACGGGGGGAAAGACCGGCTTGCCGTAGCGTTTCGGGTAGTAGTGTTTGATCGCCAGGCGCCGGAACAGGTTGTTGCCTCTCAGATGATCGTCGCCGTCCCAGAAAACAAGGACGATTCTGGGGCAACGCACGGTCTCGCCGGGGCGGAGCAGGAAATGGGTCGTCTGCTGGCCTGCTCGCATGCGCAGCGATCCATCCCCGTCCAGTGAGAAACCGGCCTCCCATTGGCCGGACCACCCGATCGCCACCACTACGCCGCCGGTTTCCCAATCCACGTTGAAGTACGGCATGTGGCCGTCGGACGACCGACCTCCCTTCGGGGCGAACACACGCTCGGCCGCTTCAGGTACCAGAAGTTCGTCCACCGGCGCAAAGCTCCGGGCGGAGTTCGAA
>JAKLHG010000026.1 GCA_022710255.1 Candidatus Hydrogenedentota bacterium | reverse complement strand
TGATACCGAACCGCCCGGAAATATGAAAGTGCTTCCGTGGGATTTTTTTTCAGCCATGGCCCTGCTCGTGTTTGCCCCGCACTTCCACACCCTTTCCGTCACGCATGCGTTGAACACCGCACTGGTCCTCAGGAAGGATAAGGATTTTTCGGAGACGCCGGATACGATGTGTGAAGCGGCCATGCTGACGCTTTCGGCTTATGCCGACGTGATCTTCCTGGGCCATCGCGCGCGGATGGCCGAATGGCTCCCGCAACTGGATTCTCTTTTCTGCGCTGTTTCAGACTGCGATGTCGGGGATGGTGCCTCCATGCAGGCGGCACTGTCCCGGTTTTCTCTGAAAGGCCTGGGGCTTTGGGCCGCCGCGCTGGAGGCGGTGGCCCATATGGCGCTGGAGTCAGGAGAAAAGGCTGTCGCCAGGAATGCCCGGCAGGCTTGTTCCGTCTTGTATGCACGGTATGAAACCCGCCTTCTTGACCTCGGCAAGGCGGCGGAGGGGCAGGAGGATGTCCCCGGGCTCATGATTGCGTTGAAAGATTTGCCTGCCTTGGCCGGGCCTTGCTTCTCCCGGCTTCTTGGCATGGAACCTTCCACGAAGATACAGGGCCTTGTGACCTTGTTGACGGCCGAACTGGATATGACATGCGGTACAAACAGTCATATCCCCCTTTTCGATTATGCCGTGAGGGTGCTGGCGCGGCTGCTGTACAAAGGGCGCGGCGGCGGGTCCGTTCCCGAGATGAAAAGTTTATTTTCCTCTTTGTCCGGCGGCGACGGCATACCCGCTTCGGAAGCGCGGTCTCCCAGGAACCTCCCCGGACCCGAAACACTGGCGCGCTGGGTCGTGCTGCAGGCAGCCTCCGGTTTCAGCTATGATGCGCTGCGTCAGCGGGTTGCACTTCGACTGCCCCAGGATTTCGTCCGCATACTCAAGTTCCCGATTTTGTCACCCCTTTCGTTGGGCATTATGATTATCAAGCGGGTTCCGGAAGAGGACGGCTTGATTTTGCTGCGTTTTTGTGTGGAGACGCCCCTTACGATAGGCTCCATACTGCTCCACTTGTCAAAGCCCACAATTCTTGAGTCCGTATCCTGCATACGGAACGACGAGACGATAACCGTGCGACATGAAGCCGCTGCTGAAAACAACAATACACTTATCAGGTTGGTATTTAAAACGGTTCAGAAAATGGTGAATACCTTTACCATGCGCCTGCGCGAGTTGGAGGACAGGGAGGTATAAGTGTTGATGAAACTTATTGGGTTGACCGGGGGTATTGGCAGCGGGAAATCCACGGTGGCGCGGTTTTTACGCGACGCCGGCATCCCCGTGATCGACGCGGATGAAACGGGCCACCGTCTTCTGGAGGAGGATACCGGGATTCGTCAGGCGGTGGCGGATTCCTTCGGTTCCGAAGTCATGGAAGATGGCCTGCTATCCCGGGAGAAACTTGCTGCCCGGGTTTTTGTGGACGAAGGGGCCCGGCGCCGTTTGAATGAACTGCTGCACCCGGCTATCCTGCAATCCATAGGCGCGCAATGCGCGGACTTGTCGGAACAGGGGCAGCGGATTATTGTCGTGGAGGCGGCACTTTTTTCAGAAGGGGGCATCCGGGAGCCATGGCTTTCGGGTATGATCCTCGTGCTCGCCGATGCAAAGCTGCGCGCAGAGCGCCTTGCCTTGTACAGGAACATGGGGGAAGCGGAAGCGCGGCGGCGCATGGCGGCGCAAACGCCGCCCGAGCATAAGCTTCCCCTGGCCGATTGGGTTATTTATAATGACGGGGATCTGCACTCGTTACGGGAACAGGTGGCCGCCTTGGCGGAGGTCCTTCGCCGCCTGGAGGCGTGAAGGCCGGGGGGTGGAACCGGTTATGAAAATGGTACCATGTGTACAGGCACGATGGATAGATGTGAAAGCGGAGTCATGGATTGTTACAATGGAGTGTTAGGCGCTAGAGTTTTTCTGACTGTATGGGCCGCCGTTTTAAGCATGGCCTGGGCCGGTCGGGCGAATGCCGGACTTGCCGGTACTATCGCGGGCGGTGCGGGAGCGGCAGTGGTCGGTGCGCGTGTTTTTGTTGAGCCCGGGCTCGGTGCACCGGTGGTCGAAGGCACCGTCGCCGCGGACGGCTCTTTTACCATCGCAGGGGAGTATTACGGAAACACCGGGGTTTTTATGTCGGCGCCGGGATATGGATGGACCGGCGTGCATCTTGACATTGCCCCGGGGGACCGGACCTCGGGCCTGAAACTGACCCCGGTTCCCGCTGCCCCGTTTCCGGGCAGGTCAAGGATGAGCGCGGGAACCCTGTGCGGAATGTCCGCATTACTGCCCTCGCGATTACCGAACCCGTGAAGGTGGGCATTCCGCTTTTTAAACTGGAGGCTTTGAACGTAACCCTGCCCGTTTCCGATGCGGAGGGCCGGTTTACACTTGCCGGCGTTCCCCGGGGCGCGAAGGTGGCCCTGAAATTTGAGCACCCGCTCTATGCGCAGGAGGCCGTCGCGAATGTGGCTGCGGACGAGGCTGACTTGCAGGTGATCCTTTACCAGGGCGTGCCGCTGCAGGGACTTGTTGCGCTGCGCAGTGGTGATAAACCCGTTTCCGGCGCGACGGTCATGGCGCGCAATGCCCAACCTCCCCATGATACGGCTTTCAGCAGGACCGATGGCACGGGAGTTTTCCATGTCCTGTTGAAACCGGGTGTATACATGGTGCAAGCCAGTGCGCCGGGGCGCATCGGCGACGGGTGGCGGCGGGTGGCGCTCCGGGGCGACGCGCCCGCAGAACAGGTGCGGCTCACCTTGTCCGGCAAAGGGGTGATAACGGGCGTCATACAAAACGCCCGGTCGGGCGGGCCCGTTCCCGGGGCGCGGGTGCTTCTTGAGACACAGGGGCGGGCGGCTGGAGCCACGCGCACCGGCGCGGACGGCCGGTTCCGGCTGGAAGCGCCCGAAGGGGCGAACACCCTGCATTTTGAAGCGGTGGATGGTTTCCGTCCGCCGGATACGAAGGCGCTGACGATCATGATGTCGGCAGGTGAAAAACGGGAATTGCCCGGTTTATGGCTGGCCCCGGCCCAGGAGTAATGCAAGTATGGCGCTGTTATTTTCTTTTGGAACGGTTGCGGCCAGGGTGCGCCTTCGCGTTCTGGCGGCACTCGCCCTGTGCGCGATGTTGTTTGCCCTTCCCATGGGCGCCGCCACCATCAGCGGCAAAGTAGTGCGCGCTGACGGCGCGGCCATTGAAGGCGCCCGGGTTTATATGAACCAGGACCGGCGCGTGCGCGACATGACCACGGGCGGTAAGGGCACCTTCCGTTTTGAAGAGGTTGCTGTCGGCCCGATGGAGGTGGTGGCCTATCATCCGGACTTTGCGATGGACGGTTTTACCACCGTCCCCGTGGATGATCTGGAGGTGAATCTGGTGTTAACGGAACCCGCCGGAATCGCCATTCGTGTCATTAACAATGAGTTTATGCCGGTGCCGGGCGCGCGCATCACCGGCATGGTTGTCAACGACCGTTTCGCCGTTTCCGTGGAGGATTTGGCTGAAAAGGGATTCCCGATGCTGCGCAGCGATGACAGCGGCTTTCTGGATATCACGTGTATCCCCGCCGGCGGTTTTATTAAGATGACCCTTGCTCATCACGACTATGCGTATTCCGATGTCGCCTATCTGCCGGAGGACAGCCGGCGCCGGGACATTGTGCTTTATCCCGGGACCCGGTTGCGCGGCCGGGTCACTGCGGAAAAGAAACCCGTGCAGAACGCACGGATTTCCGTATTCCAGAAGGGGGTCAGCGGCCAGCGAAAATTTGCGGAGGCTTTGACCGACGGGGAAGGCTTTTATCATCTCCGCGCGCCGGAGGATCACTACCTGGTTGCCGTACGCCATCCCGACTACGCGTCTCCGACACCGATGGTCGCCGACATGACCCGGCGGGAGGAAACCGCCGTGTTGGACATCGAGTTGAAGCCGCCCTATATAATCCGGGGCAGTATCGTCTTTCCGGACGGCAAGCCGTGTCCCGGCGCAAGACTGTTGTTTCGCATTGAAGACACCATTTTTGAAGACACCTTTTCGGATGCCCGTGGCCGTTTTACCCTGCGTTCGGGCAGCGGCGAAGGGGTACTGCGCGTGGTGCCGCCGTCCGGTTATATGACCAAAATCCTGGCTGATATCCCCGTGACCCTCGGTGAGGTCCGTGAAGTGGACCTGAAGCCCATCAAACTGGTCCGGTTGCCCCTGATCCGCGGGCGCGGAATCCTTCCCAAGGATGCGGAGCCGGCGCGGTTGTATGTCCGGTCCCTGAATTTGCCGGCGCCGGTTCATGTGTTGACCGATGATTCGGGGATTTTTGAAATACAACTATTTTACCAGCCCGAACAAAAGACCATCGCGTTCCGCATCGAACATCCGTTACGGTTCCTGCATCGTGATTTTACCGTGGACCTGGAAAAACCAGGAAAGGTGGAAGTCGTTCTGGAGGAATTTGAACCGCGCCTTGAGAAAACGCCGCACCAACCAGGGCGCAATAACTTGACGCCGCTGATCGACAAAGCCGCGCCTCCCATCAAGTGCGCGGAATGGTTTAACAGTCCGCCCCTGGCCCTGTCCGACCTTAAGGGCAAGGTTGTCGTGCTGACCTTGTGGGCGGGGTTTGACACCAGCCATTTTGCATTGAACCGGCTTACCGAATTGCGCATCATACATGAACTTTTTGGTGCCGGGGGGGATGTGGCCGTTATCGGCGTTCATGACGCCGGCAGCGAACCGGACGAAGTGGAGCAATACTTGGAGCGCTATGCAATTACGTTTCCCGTGGGCAGGGACGCGGACCCCTATGTCTCTTTTAATAACTATGGTGTCAACGCCATTCCGCAAACGGTGCTCATCGATAAACAGGGTGTGCTGCGCTATGCCGAAACCGAAGACCGCCTTCTGGAACTGATCAAGGCGCTCCGCCGCCGTTCATGAGCGGTTGCAGGCAACATGGCTTTTCCCCAAAAAGAATAATGCGGGAAACGGTGCACCGTTTCCCGCATGTTCGAACACTTCTTCAGCAAGGGAGTTCCCAACCCTTGCGATATTCCTTGCTGACGATTTCACCCGGATTCGGCACATCCATCACTTCACCTTTTATATTATCCCAGTGAAGTTTCTGGCCGGACTTGACCACCAGATTTCCGAAATTGACCATTTCTGTAAACGGTCCGGCGTAATCGAAATTCGAGCAGGGCAGTTTGCCGGTTTTGATGCCGCGGACCCAGTCGAAATAGGGGCTTTCGTCCGGAATACGTTCTGCGGTTTCGGGCGGGAAGGTGTAATCCTTCATGGCCGTGGCGGGCATAAGCCGGGGCTCCCCGCCGTATTCACCGGCGGTTAAAATGCCCTTGTCGCCCACAAAGAACGAACCGTTCATGTCGTCGTCGCCAAGTTTTTCGTTTTCGGGAATGCCGGCGGGACGCTTGGGCCGGTTGTAAATCTCTTCGCCAGTCTTCTCGTCCGGGTAATGGCCGTCATACCAGTACACATCGACAGGCGGCATGGCGCCCCGCGCAGGAAAGGCGTATTTGATGGTGGTGGCGATGGGGAAGGTCTGGTCGTTGCGTCCCTTTTGCTCCACCACTTCCACCGTGTAGTCCGGCGCTTCCACCAGTTTCATCGACATATAGGCCGCATCCATGATATGGCAGGCCATATCACCGAGGGAGCCGCCGCCGAAGTCCTGCCACGCGCGCCAGTCGTGGGGAGCAATCTTGTGATTGTAGGGACGCCATGGCGCCGCGCCGATCCACCGGTCCCAATCCAGATTTTCCGGGGCCACCTCAGGGGGGAGCGGTTCGGCCAGGCCCTGGTTATCCCACACCGGCCGGTGCGTCCACACATGTACCTCACGCACATCGCCAATGGCGCCGCTCCAAATCATCTCGCACAGGGTGCGCACACCGTTGCCACAGTGTCCCTGGTTGCCCATTTGCGTCATCACGCCGCACTCGGCCGCGATGTTCTTCAGCAGGCGCGCCTCGGCTACCGTATGGGTCAACGGCTTCTGGACATAGACATGTTTTCCCATCATCATGGCCATATACGCCGCCGGAGCATGGGTGTGGTCGGGCGTGGAGATGGTCACCGCGTCTATCTCGGGCATTTTCTCCAGCATAACCCGGTAATCCTTGAACTGTTTGGCGTCTTTCATGCGGTAGAACGCTTCAGAGCAACGGTCCCAGTCTACATCACACAGGGCGACAACATTCTCGCCCAGTTTCCCGCAACTCATAATGTCGGAAAACCCTTTGCCGCCGGCGCCGATGGCGGCGATATTTACTTTTTCATTGGGCGACATTTTTCTTGGCACCACCTTCGCCGTGTTGGGCGTCACGGGGGGAGCGTCAATGATTTCCTTGCCGTTCTCCAACCGTATGGCGCCGAAGGCCATGCTTGTGGTTGTCGCTGCGATAAAGGCCCGTCTTGTCAAGGCAATCTTGTCCATGCTGGTGTTCCTTTGTTTCATGGGTTGTATACTCAATTCGGTCGGGACATAAATCATACCACGCGTTTCAGCACATGGTCAAAATGTTCAACCGATGTAAAGCCAATTGTCCCGCGTTTTCCACGTCTACGCCTTCTGTGATACACTGGATTGGTTCCCCCCCGCAGGGAGAATCCACAGACATGACCCAACAGGCATCTTCGCCTTCCTGGAAGAGAATCAACAGAGCAGTCAAAGCAATATGTCGCAGGGCGGGTGGAATGGAAATTGGTGGTATGACGCTATTTTTTAAAAAAAACGATCAGAAATCACGATACGCGTATTACATGTATACGGAAGGACAAAAGCCGCCTTTACCCGATATCGGTAATTTTCCCCGGCTGCCAGTGCTGGACAACAGATGAATAACCCAAGGAGAATCACAAATGACCCCTCCCATAACACGAAGGACTTTTATGACACGCATGACGGCGGCCGGTATCGCCGTGCCGTTGATTCTTCCCCGCCTGAGTTTTTCGTCCCCGGCCACCGGTCTCTTGCAGCATGCGGCCATCGGTGTCGGCGGTCAGGGCGCGTATGACCTGGATTGTATCAACAAGAGCGGCAAGGTCAAGGTCTATGCGCTTTGCGATATCGATGAATTGACGTTACAAAAGGCGGCGGCCCAGTATCCGGATGCCCGGTTATACCGGGACTGGCGTGAGATGCTTGAAACAGAGGAAGGCAATATCGACTCGGTCAACGTGTCCACGCCTGATCATACGCATGCGCCCGCAGCCATGACGGCCATGCGCAAAAAGATACATGTTTTTTGTGAAAAACCGCTGACCCATGAAGTGTATGAAGCGCGGCAATTGCGGCGCGCCGCACAGAAATATGGTGTCGCCACGCAGATGGGTATCCAGATCCATTCCCACGAGTATTACCGTACCGCGGTGCACTGGCTGCGCGAAGGGGCTATCGGCAAGGTGAAGGAATGGCATTCCTGGTGCGCCGCCGTGTATACGACCGAAGATAAGAAACGCCCCACCGGAGAAGACCCTGTACCACCGAATGTCGATTGGAACCTCTGGGTTGGCGTGGCGCCGGAGCGCCCGTACAAGGCGGAGATTTATCATCCCTTCAAGTGGCGCTGCTGGCGGGATTTCGGCGGTGGGGCCACGGGCGACTTCGGCTGTCATATCTTCGACCCGGTATTCACCGCGCTGGAGATAGGCGCTCCCCTTTCCATCACATGCGAAGCCGAGTGTTACAGCGAGGAGGTCTATCCGGCATGGACGATTGCCCGTTATGTGTTTCCGGGTACTTCCCTGACTTCAGGCCCGCAAATTCATGCCACCTGGATGGACGGGGAGAAACGCCCTGATCCAACCTTGTCGCCTCATCTCCCCCAAGGACATGAATTGCCGCCCAGCGGGTCCATGATTATCGGTGACGAAGGCACCCTCATACTGCCACACGTAGGCCCGCCCCATCTTTATCCCGAGGATAAGTTCAAGGAATACCCCAAACCGGAACTCGCTCCTCTGGATCATTATCATGAGTTTGTCGAGGCAGCCCTCGGCAATGGCGTCGCGGGCGCCAACTTCGATTTTGCGGGTCCCCTTACGGAGGCGGTCCTGCTCGCCAATGTCGCCAACCGTTTTCCGGGAAAAACCCTGGAATGGAACGCCGATAAACTTAAATTTACCAACAACCGTGACGCGAATGCGTATTTACGACGGCGCTATCGTCGAGGATGGCGCGTCCGGGGCTTATAAAAGACCTGTCCATGTTCCGGCAGATTCAGGCTGGAAGCAGAAATCTGATAACTTTGTTGTTAACCGACTGTTTCTACAGGCCGGGGTATGAAACGCCCCGAACGCCTTGTCGTGAAAAGAAACGGCAATGAAATGGTTGACCATGAAAGGTGTGGTGGCATAGAATAGGAACAGAGTAAAGGTGCGTGTCAGAAGGGAAAGGGGTTTCCTCCGGAACCATCAAGGTTTACGGAGGGGTGGTAACAGGGTTTTGGATGAATGCCCATGACTGAACAGATATCCGTTGAACGGTTTCGTTTCATACCGTATCGCAAACACGATATTCTGGAGATGTGCCTTGAAGACAAGCGCCTGCAAGGCCAGGAAGAACGGTTCCGGTATCTGTACCGCCTGCTGGATTGCACGTTTCACTATGAATTTCATCAGATCGTGGAACGTATGAAAGATGCTTACGCAGGCAACGACCCGGATGCCGATACGAATCACTATGGGAAGGGCGGAGCCGCCGACAATACGCATTTTTTTGACCTGCTGGAAGGCCTGCTTGAAAAAGCGAACTACGAGCGGGTGACCGATGAGGACCTCAAGCAGGCGCTCTCCGAATCGTCATTGTTCAAAATCCGGCTGCGCGTCGATTTTGAAGATTTTGATGAAATGAAACTGTTTTACCGGGGTGTTTCCGAACGACAGGAAACCATGCCCGGCTGGATGGGTTTCGGAACAAAAACCATTGATTTCATCAACTATGACCGTGTTGTGCTTTATATCCGTTTCAGCGAGCAACATCAACGGAAACATGCAAAACATCAACTCTTTCGAACCGGTTCTTCCCTGCTTAAAATGTTCCGAAACGTGCCCAAGGCCGACTTGGAAATGCTTTTCCCCAACACCAGTGTACGCATGCGCACACTGGATACGCTTCTTATCGGTATTCCCGCGCTCGGAGGCGGAATCGCCGCAGCATGGAAATTTTCTCCCGCAATGGTGTTTCTGGGGTCTCTCTTCGGATATTGGCTGGGAAGGAGTGGGGAACGTCCTGTTGTGAATAACACAATGCTTCTCGCGTTCCTGGTGGGCATGACCGCCCTTGTAGGCTATTTCTGGAAGCAGTTTAACAGTTTCAAGAACCGGAAATTGAAGTTCATGCAGGAGTTGACCAGTAATCTGTATTTCAGGAACATGGACAACAATGCCGGTGTCTTTTACCGTATCGCCAACGATGCGGAAGAAGAGGAATGTAAAGAAGCGTTGCTGGCTTATTATTTTCTCTTGGTCAGCGATCACCCCATGACACCATTGGAATTGGATCGCAGCATTGAACGCTGGATGGCAACAGGATGGAACTGCGAGGTGGATTTTGAGATTGATGATGCCTTGCAGAAATTGCTGCGCCTTGAATTGGTGCAGGAAAAAAACGGTCTTCTGACGGCGGTTTCCGTGGAGACGGCCATCCGGAAACTGGATGAGCGGTGGGACGCTTTTTTTAGCCCCGCATCTTGAGCGTGGGAAGCGGGGATGGAATGCCCTGTAAAAGAAAGAGCCAGGTGGACTTGAAGAAATTCAGAAGTGTTGCCAGACCGCCGAGTCTACTATAGTCCTTGAGACTTTTGTCCCCTTTGATTATCTTTGTTTGAAGACACTGTCGGCTTCAACTACTCTTTTCCGTGTGATAGGGTCATTTAACACCGGGTGGTGGTAGGTATGGACGTGAGCGAGAGCACGAATCCCGGCGGATTTCCTACTGGCTTGGACCGGCCGGATGGGGAGGTGCCCGTATCGGATGGGGCAGCGGCTCCGACCCTTCCGGACGCCGGCTCCCTATTGGATATGGACGGCGCTGAACGAGCCATTCAGGAGACCGCCGGCCGCTACGTCGGTGTCAGGGAAATTGCGCGGGGCGGCATGGGACGCATCCTGCTGGCTTTTGACAGTACACTGGACCGGGAAGTCATTATCAAGGAATTGCTTCCTCCTTCGGAAGCTGACGACGTAACACGCGGCGCGGAATCCAGGCCTTTCAGCGGCGCCCACCCCTTGTTGCGGCGATTCCTTCAGGAGGCGCGGATTACGGGCAGCCTGGAGCATCCCTCCATTGTTCCGGTCTATGAGCTGGGACGCCGTGAGGACGATACGCCGTATTACACCATGAAGGTGGTTCACGGCAAGACCCTGTCCAAAGCCATTCAGGCAGCGTCTTCCCTGCGTGAACGGCTCCTGCTTCTGCCCCACTTTGTCAATTTGTGCCAGGCCATCGCCTACGCCCACAGCCGGGGGGTCATACACCGCGATCTCAAGCCGGATAATGTCATGATTGGGGAATACGGCGAAACTGTCGTGCTGGACTGGGGGCTGGCACGGAAACTGGGGGGGGCGGATGTTTATGAGGCTGTGGATGGTGAAGGAGTGTTGCTAGCGCAGGGCCCGTCCGACAGTGGTGGTGATGTCACGCTTCCCGGCGCGGTGATGGGAACGCCCCTGTATATGTCGCCGGAACAGGCCGCAGGGGACCGCGGCCGTGTCAATGAACGCACCGATGTGTATGCCCTTGGCGTCATTCTCTATGAGATTATCACCGGCAAGAAACCCTATTCCTGTACCACGGTCAAAGAGGCTGTGGAGAAAATCACCCGGGAGGCGCCCATTCCCATAAGCAACCGGGAACCCAATGCGCCGCCCGCCCTTGTTGCCGTGTGTGTCCACGCCATGGAAAAGGATCCGGCAAAACGTTACGATTCGGCCGTGGACCTGGCCGAGGAAATCAGCCGCTTTCTTTCCGGCGCGCTGGTGAAAGCCTATGACTACCGTTTCACGGAGCAGGTGCGCCTGTTTATTGCCCGCTACAAGGGTCGTCTGATGGCGGCCCTGGTGGCTTTGGTCTTGCTGGCGGGAACCGTAACCGTATCCTATTTCCAGGTGATGCGCCAGCGCGACGCTGCCACCGCCGCCCGCGCTGCAGCCGAACAGGCGCTGGGGTCTGAGGCCGAAGCAAGGCGGCATGCCGAAGAGCAACAGGAAGTTGCCGAACAGGCGCGACTACAGGAAGAAGTGTCACGCAAGGAGGCGGAGCAGGCTCGGGAAGGGTCGGCTGCGGCCTTGTATAACGCCCAAATCGCCCTGGCCTCTAGCCAGGTTAAAAATGGCGCCTATGAACGGGCGCGGCAATTGCTGGCCGAATGCGCGGCGGAACGCCGCGACTGGGAGTGGGGACGTCTTCAGTGTGTATGCAACCAGGATTACCGGACGTACAAACAATCCCTGGAAAAAAATATC
Organism: Candidatus Hydrogenedentota bacterium; assembly: GCA_022710255.1. Classification (GTDB taxonomy): domain Bacteria; phylum Hydrogenedentota; class Hydrogenedentia; order Hydrogenedentales; family CAITNO01; genus JAAYBJ01. The sequence goes on along the minus strand of JAKLHG010000026.1, from coordinate 3,476 downwards.
CGGCCGGTTTTGTCCGGTTATGCCTTGGACACGGTGAATGCCCGTGTCATCACCGAGGACCTTTCTCATAATTTTAATCTTTGGGATGCTATGACCGGGGATGTCTTCATACGTTTGCTGGCACCTTTACTGGGGGACGACGTTCAGATGTATATCAGCCCCGGGGGCGGGTGGCGGCTGGAGCGGACCGGCCATGTGGGGAGAATATTTCCTGCGGTTTCTGACAAAATGGCAGCGGAACTCGACGTAATGAACCATTGGCTTTGGAGTGTCGCGTTCAGTGCTGATGATTCCACGCTGGCGGTACGGTCCGCTCCTGAGCAGGTTACCGTGTTCAATCTGAACGAAAATAGGCTTCAATGCAGATTTGAAGAACTGGGACTGAACCAGGCGCGTTTGAGTCATGACGGTGCTTGGGTCGCCTGCGTGACCGCCGCCGGTGTTGCAGAGGATCCAGAACGAGTGTCGCTCGATTTCCGGGATGCCCGTTCCGGTGAAGAGATAGTCCGGATTCAGGAAAGCGGCGTGACCGCCCTCGAATTCGCCCCCGGCGAAGCCTTGCTGGCCACGGGCGCGGAGCGTGGGGAGATTGCTGTCTGGCAACCCGGGGAAGGCACTGCCCTCTGGCGGGTTTCCGTAGATGCGGCACCCGTCATGGCCATCGGTTTTTCCAACACGAGCGCGGCGGCGCCGGAAAATGAAACAGTCCTTGCCGCAATTTCTTCAACGGGCGCGGTGTGGACGGGCGGCTTGAAAACAGGCACGGAGCGGGTCCGGTTCCAGACATCCGGTGGTCGTACGGGTGCGCTTGCCCTGTCTCCCAATGGGAAACTGGTTGCGGTGGGCGCGTTGCAGTATGTCTATGTCTACGAGGCAAACACCGGCATACTTGTGAGGAGGCTGGACGGGCATGAAAAAGAAGTTCTCCATGTCGCTTTCAGTAAAGATGGAGAACTGTTGTATTCGATAACCTCAGCAGATATAAAGATCTGGAAAGTGGACGTTCCTGATACCGCCGGATTTCTGGAGGGTTCGGATATTTTCAGCGCCGCCCTGTTGCCAGACGGGGAGCATATCAGGACGGTTGCGGCAGGGAGCGGTCTGCAGGAATGGGGGCTGCGGTCGGGACTGGCCGAATCTGTCCCGCAGCCGGTTTCTCCGGCTTTCGACCTGGCCCTGTTGAATCCGACCGGGTCCTGTCTGTTGCTTGATTCGGCTCAGGGCCTGATGATTTATAATATCGGGGAAGCGAAGATACTGGCCGAAATCCCCCGGCTCCACCTGCAGTCCACCTCGTTGGCTTTCAGCCCGTGCGGGCGCTGGCTTGCCGTGCTGGCGGGTGATTTCCTGGCACAAACAGCCCTGCTGTCCGTCTATGACCTGTCCGATGGCACAACAGCGTGTACCATACAGGCTTACCGGCGTACGGAATCGTGGGATTTGACCTGTGCAGCCTTGGCATTTTCTCCGGATGGGGCCACGCTGGCGTTGGCCATCCTCGATCGGCTTACCTTGTACGACATTCCGGGAGGCCATGAAAAGGGTGTATATACTATTCCACCTTTGCAGGAACGAATGAACAAGGCGTGCTTTAATGAACAGGGAAATAAGATTGCGGTTACCATGGAGGCTGACAGCCTCTATGTGCTGGATATGGGGCGGGAAGAAAACAGTCTGCAAATTGACACCGCCGGCAACCGGATTGTATCAATCGCTTTCAACAAGGATAGTTCTCGGTTGGCCGTCGGGGACGATGAAGGCGTGGTGAATTTGTGGAATACAGTTGAGGGCGTCCAGCTCACCCATGAACCGTTATTCGATCACGAAGTTCAGTTCCTGCGGTTTACTCCGGATGAGCGGGCCCTTCTTGCGGGGGACGGAGAACAGGTTGCGGTGCTGCGGGCTTTTCCCTGGCGGGAGGAAGACTTGCCCGGTAACGCCTGCACCCCGCTTGAAATGCGGCTGGAGGCGGTGAAAACCTACCAGGAATCCTCTGCTCCCGATTGGAGTCGCTGCCAGTGGCGCATGCATGAGTTGGAAGACGCCCTTCTGGAAGCCGGCGGCGTGAACGACGCCGTCAAGGAAAGGATTAAAACCACTGCCTGTCCTGACGGAGGCGTGTATACCCTGTCTGAAGGAAGCACGGCGCCGGCATGTTCCCTCCATGGCCGGCTTCACAATGCCGCTCATCTGCTCGCGCGTGTTTGCCAGTTTGAGAACGCTCCCGGACATGCGAATTCCCTGCTGAAGGAGAGTCTGATACGGGCGCTGCCGGAGTCCTGTATCAGCCTGGGTAATCTTACCCGTCAGTGGCAACAAAGAGAGAACTGTCATGAAGAGGCTGCCCTGATTGCCTGCGATCTGGGTTTGCGGCGCTGTCCGCATGACGAGGGCCTGGCGGAGGTGAAAATGGCCTATTTGCTTGACAGAAACCGGTGGGACGAAGCGCTGGCACTGTTGCCCGAAGTGGAAGGGAGGACCCACCATTATCCGGGACTGGAGCCCAAACTGGCCCTGGGACTGGCGAAACGGGGTGGCGAAGAGGATCTTCGGATGGTCTGCGACATACTCATGAATTATTATGGAAATTATCGCGGGAATGAATTTCCCCGGGAGGCGGTGGACCTGTTGCGCCGGTCCCCCCACTGGGCAACGATGAAAGAGGCCCGGATGGTGGAAAGATTCCTCCTCATGGACAGGAACGATTGGAAGCGCCTGCCGTGGCACGATTCCCCCGATACCGCCCTGAAGGAAGCCAAAACCCGGAACTGCCCGGTGTTTCTACTCCTTGCCATTCCTGATTCCGGCGCATTGCGTTTTCTGAGGGAAGTGATATTAAGCAACCCCAGTATCAGCGAGTTTTTGACGGAACATTTTGTCCTGGTGCAGGTGGACGCTATGGAGCAGCAGGAGATCGGGCCCCGCCTGGGCATCTCCGACCTGCCGGCCCTGGTGCTTCTGGATGCCGAAGGAAATGTGCTGCGGCAAGAAAATTACAACTTTTCGATCAGTGAGTTCTGCTGGGAATTCTTGAGCGGTTTTGATAAGGCAACACGATTGAATGACTGGTGTATTATAGGGCTCTTCGGGCCGGAAGGCTGTGCGGAAATCGAAACGAGTGGTAAATCCGGGAACCTCGATTTTTCTCAGACCTGGCCGGGTAAAGAGGGTAAGGTTCAATGGAGGGCTTACTCGTGTCCGCCTGTATTTCCCAATGTCTGCCTTCCAAAATTGTATTCATGGAGTCCGCAGAGTGTTGCCTATGCCTATGGGTGTTTTGACACCACGCAAGAAATAACGATTGAACCGGAGTTAGAACTATGGGAAGGCGGCGAATTATGGATAGACGGTGTGCTTTTGGCGAAACGGGAGTTCAGAAATGAAATACTGAGCATTAACCATAAAACAATGACGTTGCGTAAGGGACGGCATCATGTTTTCGTCAAGGTGGCCGGACGGTGGGACGGGTCATTTAG
>JAKLHG010000259.1 GCA_022710255.1 Candidatus Hydrogenedentota bacterium | reverse complement strand
GTCCTTCTTTGACAGTGCAAGGACAGAGTCCCCCCATTGGCCGTCAGAACGCTGAAGCGCGCACATGACCGGCTGTAAGGTGCAATTGGGCAACGCTCCCAAGTCGCACAGCCTTCAACAACGGAAAGCAGGCACAAACCATGGCGGTTGAAGGCCGCCGCCACCGTCTTTTGGTAATGGAGATCGCCACAGGAGGAAAGGAAATGCTACCAGGCCCGCCTTGGCCGTAGCATGGTGCGCCAGGGCGTAAACGTGAGAGGTTGCTTGTCCGCAGACCTTTCCATTTCACCCCGTATGCCTATATTTACAAGGACTCCCATCATCATAAGGCTTACGGTGAGCGCGCTCCCCCCGTAACTGACAAAGGGCAACGGGAGGCCTTTGGTGGGTGCCAGTCCGACGGTTACCGCGATGATGAAGACCGCCTGAACAAGGAGCAGTATGGTGATTCCTACGGCTATCAACGCGCCGAATAGGTCCGGAGCGTTGGCGGAGATACGCAAGGCGAAATATAACATGGCGACGAATAGCGAGATCATGAGTACGGTGCCGAACAACCCGAATTCTTCACCATAGGTGGCGAAAATAAAGTCAGTGTCTGCTGCCGGCAGATACCCCAATTTCTGTTCGCCTGCGCCCGGGCCCCTGCCCCACAACCCTCCCTGTGAAAGGGCCACGAGGGATTGTATCAACTGGAATCCGATGGTCTCCCGGTATTTCCAAGGATTGAGCAAGGCCCATATGCGGTCCAACCGGTAGGGCTGGAAGATAATGAGTATGATGCCCGCGACGGCACATAGGGCGCAACTTCCCAGCAGGTAGCGTTTTTGTCCGCCCGCTACCCAGACCATGGCAAATGTGGCTACAAGCATGACAAAGGGAATGCCGATATCTTTTTGGGCTACAATAATGGCAACAAAAAAGCCGGCCATCGCAAAGGGCATGATAAATCCATGTTTGAAATGGTCAATTTTATCCTGGTGGATGGTCAATCGCACGGCGAGCCAGGCAACCAGGACAAATTTCGCCAATTCGGAAGGCTGGAAACTTAAGGGCCCCAGAATAAGCCACCGGTAGGCGCCATTTATCTTGCCTCCCAGCGGAGGGACAAACGTAAGGAGTAATAGTATCGTCATTACTACCAGGGCAGGGAGCAATACGCGTTTCTCGGCAAGGTGATGATAATCAAAATGAACCATGATGAGAAATGCTATGGCGCCGATGAGGAGATAGACGGCATGTTTATAGATGACGGGTATCTCTAATTTTTTTTCCTGGTTTTCAACCAGCGTTTGAGTTTTTTCCGGCGCCTCTCTCTGGATCTTTTTAAGTGCGATATCCCGAATCGTGCTTATGCTCAGGATGGTAAGTGTTCCAGCCAGCAATAAGGCCACCGTCACCAGAATTAACAGCGTAATCTCTTTTCTCATGTTCCGGACTCCCTTTTATGTTCGCGAGGCGCGATGAACGGTAAGGCATCTTACGCATTCTTTAAACTCTTTTCCCCGTGCCTCAAAATTATCATACATATCAAAGCTGGCGCAGGCGGGTGACAGAAGCGCGACATCGCCCGGTTCGCTGCGCCGGTTCGCCTCTTCGGCGGCGGCCATCATTGTACCGGCGTGGCTTATGGGCACGATACCCGCGAAGGCCGCAGCCATCTTGGGGGCGTCCTCGCCTATCAGCACGAGGTGTTTCACGTGCCGCTGTATCAGCGGGCGCAGAACGGAATAATCACTTCCCTTGCCGCGGCCGCCTGCAATCAATACTACGGGCTGCGAGAAACTTTCCAGGGCGACGCGCAGGCTGTCTATATTGGTAGATTTGGAATCGTTGTAAAAATCCACCCCGTTCAGGCGCATGACCAGTTCAATGCGGTGTTCCACGCCCTGGAACGCCCGTAATGCTGCCACCGGGCCTTCCCACGGGAAACCCGCCGCCCTCATTACGGCCAGGGAAGCCAATACATTGGCCAGGTTATGCCTGCCGGGCAGGGGATTGTCCGAAAGGGAGGCGACCACCGTGTGTTCAAAATAAATATATTCGGCATCCGCATAAAGCGTTTTCTTGCCGGGTTGTTCCAGGCTGAACCCAAATCGTTCCACCCCTTCAGGAAGCGGCATATCCGCTGTCCGGGGATCGTCGCGGTTCACCACCGCCGCGTCGCCGACGCCCTGTCGCATGAAAATACGGGCCTTGGCTGCCGCATAACCTTGCATGTCGCCGTGGCGGCTTAAATGGTCCGGGGTGAGGTTGAGGACCGCGGCTACTACCGGGTGGAAAAGGTCCGTTGTTTCTAGCTGATAACTGCTTACTTCGAGCACGATATATTCAGGCCGGGTGTTTTCCAACAGGACTTGGGAAAGGGGGGTATCATTATTGCCTGCCAACGCCACCGTGTGTCCGGAGGCCGCCACCATCTTCGCGAGCAGCGTTGTAACCGTGGTTTTACCGTTGGTGCCGGTTACCGCGAGCAGTCGGGATGAGCAGAATCGGCAGGCAAATTCCAGCTCGCCGAGAACGGGTATTCCCGCGGTACGCGATGCGTTCAGGCACGGCGCGACGGCGGGTACGCCGGGGCTGACCAGTACCAGGTCGGCCTTCGCGAAGACCCCCGGCGAGTGACCGCCTGTTTCGCAGGGAAGATCGAAACGGCGGGCTTCCTCCCGCCAGGTTTGTATCACGGCGTTGTCGTTGGAATCAGAAATGAACGGCCGCGCGCCCTGTTGCTGGAGCAACCGGGCGGCCGCGATGGAGGAACGGCCCAGGCCGACCAGTACGACCGCCAGATCCTTCAAGGTTGTAAGTGATGTTTCTTTCGGCATCAGCCTGTATCCGAAGTGGTGTTATCGTAATTTCAAGGTTGCCAGACTCATTAACGCGAAAAGCAGGGCGACAATCCAGAATCGCATGGTTACTTTTGTCTCAGGCCACCCGGACAATTCAAAATGATGGTGCAACGGCGCCATGCGGAAAATACGTTTGCCCGTGGTTTTATAGGAGACGACCTGGATAACGACGCTCAATGCCTCCAGGACGAACATGCCCGCAACGATGGGAAGGAGCAATTCCTGCTTGGTCAACAGCGCCATAACGCCGATGCTGCCGCCCAAAAACAGCGAGCCGGTGTCGCCCATGAAAATTTCCGCCGGGTGGCAGTTGAACCACAGGAAACCGAGGCCCGCGCCCAGCAAGGCGGAACCAAATACGAAGAGTTCACTCGCTTCGGGTACATAGGTCAGGAAAAGGTACCGGGACCAGTCCGCGCGGCTGATGACATAGGCCACACCCGCAAAGGTCAGAATGGAAACGATGGAGATGCCTGCCGCCAAACCGTCCAGCCCGTCGGTAAGATTCACCGCGTTCGTTATGCTGACAATCACCAATACCACGAACAGAATAAAGAAGAGTCCCAGGGGGATGAAAACCTCCTTCAGCCCGGGAACGCCCAGTTTGGTGTGCAGGCTGGGAATGCTCGCGGCAACCGCCTGTGGAAACGTGGCCTCGATCAGAAGCCGGTTTACCCGAACGATATCCCGTTCGTTCAGGGTGTTCAGCCCCCGCTGAAGCAGACTGGTCAATTCCGGTTTCAGCGCGGCTTCCGGCCAGAGCGCCGCTTCGTACAACGTCTTGTCCCGCAAAACGCTGTTCAGTCCAAGCAGCACTGCGCTTCGGTCTTTCCCGGCGATTTCACCGCGCGCTTGCGCATCCCGAACCAGTGCGCGTGATTCTTCCGGAAACAGGCTCCATATTTTGGCGGCGGCGTTCGGATTGGAGGCCGTGTTCGCGTTGAGGAGATGTTTCTCGAGATTTCCCCAATCGATGACATCACGGGGGTACACGAAGGAAGCGCTCACCGTTATGGGATTACTGACCAAATAAATGCCCAGGATGAGGCCGGTAAAAATCTGTCCGGCGAATTTTGCGCGCGCACTCAGTCCGGCGTTGTGTTTGCGTTTTAACTTAATGTAGTCGTCCACAAATCCCACGCCGCCCATGAAAAGCACCACGGCGACGGCAATCCACAACATGCGGTTGGAAAACCTCCCCCAGATAAACAGGGCCGCAAGCATGGACACCAGAATCATGATGCCACCCATGGTGGGTGTGCCCGCCTTGCCCTTGTGCAGTTCATGCAGGCTTTCCACGTGGTCCTGGCGTATGTATTGGCCGATCTTGAACTCCTTAAGCCGCCGGATGATCCAGGGGCCCAGCAGCACGCAGAGGAAGAATGCGGTCAAAGCCGCACCTCCGGCACGAACCGTATGGTAGGTGAATACGTTTATCAAACTCAGCTGCCTGTGAAACATATCTGCCAGCAGGTAGACCATACGCCTTATTTCCTTTGCTCCTGCCCGGTCCTGAGCAAGTTGATGACGGTTTCCATCTTCATGCCGCGGGACCCTTTAACCAAAATGACATCGCCTTCCTCGGCGCGTTTCAGAAGGGCACCGGCAACAGCCTGGTGGTTTTCATACGCTTCCCCTTCCCGAATGCCTGCGGCACGGGCTGCGGCAACCATGGTTTCCGCCTGTTCGCCCAGTGTTAACAGCCAGTCAATCTCATGGTGCGCAGCGGTACGGCCCACTTCCTCGTGGAGTGTTTCAGATGCACGTCCCAACTCGAACATATCACCCAGCACGGCAATTTTTCTGCGCCCGGGAAAATCAGCCAGGGCTTCCAGCGCGGCGGCCATGCTGGCCGGATTGGCATTGTAGGTGTCATCCAGAATGGTCCATGGGAACAGACGTAACACCTTAAAACGGACGGAGGACGCGCAGGCGGCTCGCAGCGGTTCCTCAAACTGTCCAACCTGATGGCACAGGCCCACGGCAACCGCCAGCAAAACATTTACACTGTGTGCGCGCACCGCCAGCGGAAGCCGGATACGGCCGACAGGGTTGATGGACAATACCAGTTCACCGTGTTCATCAAACCGCATGGATTCCAATACCACATCGCCGCGTTTCCCGAAAAGTACCTTTTCCCCGGAAAATCTTTCGGCCATCTCCCGGCAACGAGGATCATCCGTATTGACATAGAAGCGCCCGCCTGGGGGAAGCGCCTCCATAATTTCCGCCTTGGCACGGGCCACGCCTTCAATATCCCCGAATCCTTCCAGATGCGCTGGAGCCACCATGGTCACAGCGGATTCATTTGGCTGTGCCATTTCGCATAGTCGCGCGATTTCCCCCGGATGATTGGCGCCCATCTCAATTACGGCGTAGTGCGTCTGAGGCGCCATCCTCAAAATCGAGAGGGGGCAACCGATATCATTATTAAGGTTTCCCGGCGTTTTGAGGACCCGGTACTTCGTTCCAAGCACCGCGGCAACCATTTCCTTCGCGGTTGTTTTGCCGCAGGAACCTGTGATGGCGATAACCTTCGCGTTACACCGGACGCGATGTGCGGCAGCAAGGCTCTGCAATGCCTCCAGAGGACTGGGATGCAGGATGCAGGGCCCCGAGGGGTGCAGCGTGTGGGTTACCGCTGCCGCCGCGCCTCGTTCAAAGGCCACATCTACAAAACGGTCGCCATCATGGGAATCACCGGAAAGCGCGAAAAAAATATTGCCCGGTTCAAGGGTACGCGTGTCAGTGGAAACACCCGTTACACGGATGGTATCCGCCCTATCGGGCCCGGCCGCATTAACCATGCCGGCTATCTCGGCCAGGGTGTATTCAATACTCATGGATATAAACTTTCCAAGGCCGCCAGCGCTTCCTCACGGTCGTCGAAATGGTGACGTTCCTTGCCAATGATCTGATAGGTTTCATGTCCTTTGCCTGCAATCAACACGAGATCGCCCGGGGTGGCCAGAGAAACCGCCTGGCGGATAGCATCCCTGCGCGATTCAATGACAAAATAATCCTCGCCTTTTCGTTTTCCCAGATGCTGCAGTCCTAATTCCACGTCTAGCAGAATACGAAAGGGGTCTTCCGTGCGCGGATTGTCCGAGGTTACAATGGCAAAATCCG
>JAKLHG010000258.1 GCA_022710255.1 Candidatus Hydrogenedentota bacterium | reverse complement strand
GAGTACGCCGTCTGGCTGTGCGCGCCGCCGCGTAACGCGTCTTCCATTACCATTGCCGGGAAACAACTCGAGCTGCCGCCTGCCGACAAGGAGCAGCGCACGAAAGACATGATCTGGCGCCAGGCGGGCGCCGTCTCGCTGTCCGCCGGGCAGGTCGAAATTACCTGCGGGCCGGATATCGCCCTGGTCGCGCTGAGCAAAGGGGCCAGATTCGCCCCTGAAAAGGCGCTGTCCGACATCCGCGCGCTGCCGCTTCCGCAATCGGCGCGGGACCTGCGCGCCGAGACCGTGCGCGACACCGAGACGGTTTTCACCATGCCTCATTACACAAAAGAAAGCTGGGAAGCCGAAGCGGCCCTGTTGCGCATGCGGATCCTGCTGGGTTCCGGGTTGTATCCCCTGCCGGAAAAGACGCCGCTAAACGCGAAGGTGTTCGATGAATCGGCACAGGACGGTTACACGGTGGCCAAGGTCCATTTCGAGCCCTGGCCGGGGTTCCTGGCCACGGGCAACCTGTACCGTCCCCTGGGTGACGGCCCCTTTCCGGGCATCATCAATCCCCATGGGCACTGGGAACACGGCAGGCTGGAGGATGGGACCGATCGCGGTTCCGTGCCTGCGCGGTGCATCACCCTGGCGCGCATGGGCGCCGTGGCCTTCTCCTACGACATGGTCGGGTATGTGGACAGCAAACAGACGCCCCACAACTGGGGCAGGGAACGGGAAAAACTCTGGGGGCTCCATCCTTTCGCCCTGCAATTGTGGACGAGCCTCCGCGCCGTGGATTTCATCACGAGCCTGCCCTATGTGGACGCGGAGCGCATCGGCTGCACCGGCGCGTCGGGCGGCGGCACCCAGACCTTTGCCGTCACCGCCGTGGAGCCGCGCATCCGTGTCGCCGTGCCCGTCAACATGATCTCCAGCACCATGCAGGGCGGCTGCCTCTGCGAGAACGCGCCCATCCTGCGGCTGGACAACTCCAACATGGAAATCGGCGCGATGGCGGCGCCCCGGCCCCTGCTGATGGTCTCCGCCACGGGCGACTGGACCCGCGAAACGCCCCACGTGGAATATCCCGCCATCCGCAGCATCTATGCGCTTTATAGCGCGGAAGGGAACGTGGAGAATGCCCATCTTGATTACGGGCACAACTACAACCAGGCCAGCCGCGAAGCCATGTACCGGTTTATGGGCAAGCACCTGATCGGCGGGGACTGGACAACCTATACGGAACCGGCTTATGTGAAGCCGTCGGACGAGGTGCTGCGCGTGTTCCCGGACGATCAGCCGCCGGAAGGATACCTTTCCGGTGAACCCTTTATGGATATGTTGATAAATCAAGCCCGGGAACGCCGTGCTGCACGTCTGGGCGGGCTGAACGCAGGTGTCGTAACCGCCGAGACTTTCGCCGCGCTCCTGGGCGCGGAACTGCCCGGCGTGAACGACCTCGCCTGCGAGCGCATCGGCATGGAAGAGCGGGGCGGCTATGTCCTCGAAAAGTGGATTCTCGGCAGACGCGGCGCGGGTGACCGAATTCCGGCGCTCTACTACCGTGCTGTGGACCCGACGCCGCAGGACGCCGTCGTGCTCGTGCACGGACGGGGTAAAGCCTTCCTGGCGGACATTGAAAACGGCGGGCCGGGACCCCTGGTAAAAGCGCTGCTGGAGAAGGGCAAGGCGGCGCTCTTACTGGACGTATTTCTTCTCGGCGAACACCACGCGCCCGGCGAAGCACGGGTCCGTCCCGGTAAAGCGAAGTTCAGCGACACCTTCCTGTCCACGGATACCGGCTGCCGCGTGCAGGACATCCTTACCGCACATGCGTTCCTCAATGCGCGTTACGACCTGACCGGCGTCGTGGATCTGGCGGGCCTGGAACAAGGCGGTATCTGGTGCATACTGGCCGGGGCGATTGACAAGAACTTCCGCCGCGTCCTGGCGGACATGAACCAATTCGACATCGATGACGATACCGCCTGGGAAGAACAGTATTACGTGCCCGCGCTGCGCGCCCTCGGCGACGTTCCCGCCGCTCTCTCCGCCGGCGGCGCGGAGCGGTTCCAACTCTACAACTGTGTAGAAAATGCCGAACTCGCGGCAACGGGCGTAAGGCTTTCAAAGGATTTTGAGAACGCTGTTCTTAATTTAGAAGGCACCTGATGCATTAATGTCCACAATAGAAGGGGCAATTCAGCCATAGACTCGAGTCGTACCCTCTATCCCTGTATTTCCGCCTGTTTCCAGCGCTGTCCCCCGAGTCGCATGAAACTATATGCGACCATCAATATGAAATAGCCCCGGAATGCGGTCACGACACGGGTATTAGCGGTTGTATGCACGATTTGCCCGGGATTGCCTGAAGGCAGTGGATGGTCTTCCCCCTTGTCAAATGCCGCGTCTTCTCCGGATTCCAACGGTTCCGTGCCGGTTTCCTCATTCAGTCCTTCATTCGACACGCCTTGCTCCGTCTGTGCCGCCGTGAAGTCAACGTCATCAGGTTTTGGATTGGGAAGGGCCATGAGTGTAAGCAACCCCACTATTCCTATCAGAATGACTTTAGGGCGGAAACACCACAGTCCGTACATCCAAATCAAGACCAGGCATAAGCCCGCAATTATTATCGCGAGCAAATGATTCAGTGAAAAACCTGTAAAGGTGCCCTGCCCGAAAATTCCGAAAACAAACAGGGGAATAAGACCGTGAAACCAATACAGCCCTATTCCGGCGGCAATACCCTTGTCCACCCGGCGATAGGCGGTTTCGAGGTCTTTCGAAGCATCAAGATAGGGAAGCATTACCAGTATTGCCCCTACAACGGACGCAAGATAGGAAAGGGGCTCAAGCGCGCTTTCAAGCATAAGCCAAGCCGGGGGAAAATCAATCAGATATACACTATGGAAAACAATTACGACTAAAGAAACCACGGGATAGAGCAGAATAAGCGCCATACCCCAATTCAGCCTGTTGTTTACTGTCATGCTTGTCTCCTTGTCAAAGAACACCGTTTCCTGCCTGCATTATCATGAGGCATGCCTGAATATCCTCACGAGTCAAGTCGGGATAATCCTCCAAAAGGTCTTCCACACTTTCGCCTTGCGCCATCAGGCTCAACATCACCTCGAAGGAGGTCCGCATGCCGCGGATGCCGCTTTTCCCCCCGAAGATTTCAGGATTGGAAGCGATACGTTTCAACAACGGTTGTTCATTCATTTGACACCCCTGTTTTTATTCCAATGAAAAAGTATAACATAGAATATTATACAATAGGACAATATCGTGGCCGGGTGAGGCAGAATTTATTCTACTACCGCGGGGCAAAAGAAATAGTATTACGCTGGTTCCCAAATCCCCATTTGGGAACCAGCGCAACTTGGGAACCAGCGCAACCTGAATTCTTGACGGGTATGATGGTAAGATTATCAGGTGAGATTATCAGGTTCCCCGGTTGCCCTTGAGTCCCCTGCATTTTGAAGGTAGCGGTATGAATAAAACAATTCCAGGCGTGATGGTTCTCCTTCCAGTGCTTCTTGCCGCCTTGACGGCGGGTTCCAGCGAAACGAGGGTGTCCCGTTACCTGGATGAATTTGCGGATACCCTCGTTGCAAAACAGGGCTGGGGCAACCTCGGCATCACTACCGCCGCGTGGTCGCCGGCGGCGACGCCGCTGCGTCTGCGTATTGCAGAACAGGAATACGACCGGGGTCTCGGCCATCATGCTCCGGGTGAGATGGTCATTCCGCTGGAAGGCCGGTATCTTTCTTTCATCGCTGAAGTCGGCGTTCAATGGCAGGGCGGCGGCAAGGGGAGCGTGGTCTTTGAAGTATGGGTGGACGGCGAGAAACGCTTTGATTCGGGCCTGATGAGCGACACGGACCCGGCCCAGGTCGTGGAAGTGGATCTGACCGGCGCGCGGGAACTGCGCCTGGTGGCGCTGGACGGCGGCGACGGCATTTCCTGCGATATGGCGAACTGGGCCAATGCCAGACTGGTCCATGATGGAAGCGTTCCGGCCGTGGGACAGGCCCGGTATTCCCTGGGCGGCGAGGGCGTATTGATGGAGGGGAGTTATACCCTGATCGGGTATGACGGGGGAACGCAATTAGCCTTTTCCCGCCCGCTCGGCTTTTGTACCCTCATCGCGGCGGCAGGTGAAACGCCACACATCGATATTCCCATCGGCCCGGTAACCGGGCCGTTTACGGTGCACGCCGAGGTGACCCATGCGGGCGGGGCTCCGGCGGCCGTATCCTTGCAGGTATACCCCGAGGCGAACAGCCAGGCGGACCTGGCATCCGGCCGCGTTGTCTTGTCCGCATCCGGGAACGCCCTGGATGCGGAGCGCACCATGCGCTTGATCGTTTCGGGCCGGGGGGGCGACACAGCGTTAAGACTGACCCGATGGTACCTGTCCGCTGCGGACCAGACGGTGGAGGTGGATTTTTTTCCCGCCCCGGCAAACACGTCCGCGCCGCCCACGCCCCGGGAGGTTGCGCCCCACACGCTGTTGACGGCTGAGTTGATTGAATGGGACTGGCGCATGCAGGACGGCATCGGGACCGGGGCAACAAGGGAGACTTTCAAAACCGCCGCTGAAAAAACACGGACGCGGGGCAACTTGCTGGCCGCCGCGCGCGAAGCAGCGGGGGGAGCTTTCGAGGGTGGCCTGGAGGCGTGGGGGACGCTGACGCCCATTTTTGACGCGCTGCGCGCATCGGACGCCTCCGGGGACAGCGAGGCCTGGCAGGACTTGTGGCGGAAGACTCACCAACTGCGCCGCGCCCTGATGTTCAGCCATCCCCTGGCTGACACGGGACCGCTGGTCTTCGTGAAACAGGCGCCCGGCATGTTCAGCCACCAGCTGACCCAGTACTATGGCCGGTACGCCCGGCCCGGCGGCGGCGTATTTGTGCTGGAACACCCGGGCAAGGATATGGAAATCCGCAGGCTCACCGCAACCATGCCGCAGGGCAGTTACATGCATCCCGAGGTAAGCCATGACGGACAACGCGTACTCGTGGCGTTCTGCGCTGTGGATGCACCGCCGGAGGATACGTTCCAGGGCGCGAGAGGCCGTTATTATCACCTCTATGAAATCGCCGGGGACAGCGCAACATGGCGGCAGTTGACAGAAGGCGCCTTTGATGATTTCGCGGCAAAGGAACTGCCCAACGGCCGGATCATGTTTATTTCCACCCGGCGCGGCGGCATGCACCGCTGCGGCACACCCGGCTGCGAGGTGTATACGCTGACGTTGATGAACGGGGACGGATCAGAGGTCCAGACCGTTTCCTATCATGAAACCCAGGAATGGGATCCGTCCGTGCTCAATGACGGGCGTGTGGTCTACACGCGTTGGGATTATGTGGACCGGGATGCCGTGCACTATCAGCAGCTGTGGGTGACCCGGCCGGACGGCACGGCGCCCGCCGCCTTTTACGGAAACAACACGCTGAACCCGGTGGGCGTGTGGGAAGCCCGCGCCATCCCGGGGTCCGGCAGGATCATGGCCACGGCCGCGCCCCACCATGGCATGACGGCGGGCTCCATCATCCTCGTGGACCCGGCGATCGCCATAGACGGGCTGGAACCCCTGACGCGACTGACTCCCCACGTGCCTTTCCCGGAAAGTGAAGCGCTCCTGTTACCCCATTGGCGGTCCACGCCCGGCCCCGAGCCGCCGGACCGCTCCCTCGAAATGGACCGCTGGCCCGGCCAGTGTTACCGCAGCCCATGGCCGTTGTCGGAGCAGCTGTTTCTGGCCGCCTACAGTTACGACCCGCTCATCGGCGAACCCAAAAACAATCTTGCAAATATGTTCGGCCTGTACCTGGTGGACGCCCACGGCAATCAGGAATTGATGTACCGCGATTTGAATATCGCGAGCCTGTGGCCCATGCCGCTTCGCCCACGCGCGGCCGCGCCCTTGCTGCCGTCGTCACTCCAGGCCGATGCCCCGGACGAGGGCACCTATTACGTGCAGAACGTCTATGAAAG
>JAKLHG010000257.1:5806-6038 GCA_022710255.1 Candidatus Hydrogenedentota bacterium | reverse complement strand
TTCTTTTTCAACGAACTGTCACACTATACGCTTCAGCGCGACCAGGGCAAGAAAGCAAAAGCATTGCCCAGGATACCCTTGTCCATGGCGCGTCTGATTCTGGATGACCTGGAAACGCTGGGCAAAGGGTGCACCTTTTATAAACCCATACCGGAAACACGCGGACAGTTCGCCCGGCTGGAAAAGGGTGACCCCATTCCGAACAATGCGTTGGTGGTAGTGCAAAAAGCAT
>JAKLHG010000257.1:0-5796 GCA_022710255.1 Candidatus Hydrogenedentota bacterium | reverse complement strand
CGGCGGCTCGGAACGCTTGGGGTCCTATGACTCGAACCAGATCGGCGAGACCGTGCGGGCCCTGACCTATGCCATCCTTTACCATCGCGAGGACCCCGCCCGTCGGGAGTGGGTGCGCGAACTGGAACGTCAAGACCGCTGGTTTCCTCATTCCCCGGAATTGGCCATGCACCTGGCAAAATGGTATGAATTCTACGTCCAGGCCTTTGTTACTCCTGCCTATGCGGAACGCCGCCCTGAATGGATAAGGAAATTCATGGATTGGTCCGAAATCATGTTACGTCGTAATCCCACGCATGCCGATATGCGCCTGATTCGGGCCAATGCGCTGGTCTGGAAACTGCTGGAGGCTCCTGAAGGAGATGAAGAACTTTTATGGGCCCAGGCGCAACAGGAATTTGAGGAAATGCTGCGGCTCAGCCCCATATTTCCCCGGCACAAATTGGCTTATGCCGGGGTTTTGGAACGAATGACGGCGTATTTCGAACAAACCGCACAAAACAAACAGGCAATTGTCTGCCGGGAGAAAGCGGACCTGCTGCGCCACGAAGCGAAAGAACAACAAGACCAGCGGAATGCAACCGGTTTGTATCCTCAAGAATAAAGAATTGGACTTGTCCCAATTTGTCATGGCTGATTCGTTTATTCGTTAGTATTTCGGATTGCGATTTTGTATAATAGGGACCAAATTTCGCTGAAACATCGTGTTTCATCCCTGTTGCAGGCACTGTAAGTTAACGTCAAACGCGTTAAGTATTATGTGTTTTTGGGTTGACAGATTGAAAAAAGAAAGGCTATTCCAATGAGAAAAGGTAGTTTGCTGGCAGTTTTGTTGGTAGTAATGATAGGCATCATGGGATGTGGAAAATCATCGACACCTACGGTCGATGCGCCGAAAACGGCACCGGCGCCGCAGGTTCCCGTAAAAGATGCCCAGGCGGGCGGTGATGTTGGTGAAGTGGAAGAGGCTGCGCCTGTGGCAGCACCCCCGGCGGCGCCCGCGCCCGTGGCGGTACCCCCGATGGCAGCCCCTGCCCAGGAATCGGCAGCAGCCCCCGAAGCGGTACCGGCTCCCGAAGGGGGTGGGGTACCCAAACTTGTAGTACCCAATCCGGAATATAACTTTGGGAAACTGGATAATTCAGAGACGGCGGAGTGTCAGTTTGTTTTGCGTAATGAGGGTACAGGCTTATTAAAGATTGAAAACGTACGTGCTTCCTGCGGATGTACCGCAACAGCATTGGACAAGAATGAACTCGCGCCCGGGGAAGAGGTCGTACTGCATGCGTCAACTAATCTGAAGGGCCGCCAGGGCCCCCAGACCAAGGCTGTCACCGTAACGTCTAACGATCCCGAACAGCCCACGTTTCAACTTAAGATCGTAGGCGAAGCCATCGCTTCCATTTCCATCGAGCCCATGGCTGTGCAGTTCGGCCGTATTGAAGATAATGAGCCCCGCGAACAGAAAGTGGTAATACAGTCAAACAAAGAAGATATTACCTTCAAGGTTCAATCCGCGGAAATAGAGGACATGGATTTCATTCAGCATGAAATTAAGGAAGTGGAACCCGGCAAAAAATATGAGATGATTGTCAAAGCGGCGGGCGATCTCCCCGTGGGCAACCACAACGGAAGATTCATCATCCGCACCGATTCGCCCGAACGTGCCGTCATCTGGCTGCCGGTCAGCATGCAAGTGATTGGTGCCCTTGAGATTATGCCGCCTGTTGTCAACATCCGGTTTAGCGAGGTCCCCGATGAAATGGAACAGCAGCAGCTCAGCATCACCGCCGGGCGGGTAGCCGAATTCAAGATTAACGAAGTGGTCGTTCCCCTGGATACCATTCAGCATGAATTGATTGAAGCGGGCCCCAATGCCTACAGGTTGCGTCTGTCCAATATGCCCCGCACGGACGCGTTGGATGGAAAGAACATAATCCTGCGCACCAACCTGAAAGACACGCCGGAAGTGGAGATACCGTTCAACATTTACAAGCCCAGAGTGCGTCAGCTTCCCACACCGCCGCCGGCTCCCGCCACGGCGGCGCCGGCGGCGGCTGCGGCCCCCGCTGTTACTGCGGTGCCCGCTCCCCCCGCCGGGGTGGAAGATGTTTCGAATGCCCCTGAAAAAGCAAAGCAATAAGGGCGAAAAAAAAACGGCCTGAGTGAAACCATTTGGCCGTGCAAGGCAGTCTAAGCCCCGGAGTGGTATGCATTCCGGGGCTTTTTTTATTGCAACATTACCGGTGATACCAGTCTTGCCCGGGCGGGCGCCGTTTCCCGAAATCCCGCAACTCATAAATGAAGGGTGTACATCACAACGCATAACACAAGAGAAATGGAGGTCTTGTAATGAAATTTAAACTGGTCCGAACGGGATTCCTGTGGTCATTGCTGCTACTGGCGGGTCTGAGCTTCGACGGGTACGCCGATAACCTGCGCGTGACAGAGGGGCTTACCCCTCTGGATGAATATGTGGCCGCGCCGGACCCCAGTTTCAAGTATGAATTGCGCCACACCCACCAGGGTGCAGGATGGAAAGGATATGTGCTGTACATGGCTTCCCAGACCTGGCTGACTCCGGACAAGGTCGACCGCACCCTTTGGGAACATTGGCTTGTGATTCTGGTACCTGAAAAACCCGCCCATACCACCTCGCTGCTGCTTATCGGCGGTGGGGATAATGACGGTACAATGCCAAAAGGCGCTGATGCCAACCTGCGGCGAATTGTCCGGGAAACCAACACCGTGGCCGCACAGATTCACCAGGTGCCCAACCAACCGCTGGTGTTTGCAGATGATGGAAGGCGTCGCAGCGAAGATGCCATTATTGCCCATAACTGGGACAAGTACCTGCGCACTGGCGACCCGCTCTGGATCACGCGGCTTCCCATGACCAAGAGCGCCGTGCGGGCCATGGATGCGATACAGGCATTTTGCGCCAGTGAAGAAGGCGGCAAGGTGAAGATCGACAATTTTGTCGTGGCCGGCGCCTCCAAACGCGGCTGGACGACGTGGACCACCGCCGCCGTGGACAAGCGCGTTATTGCCTGTGTTCCTATCGTCATTGATCTGGTGAATGTGACTCCGTCCTTCATGCATCACTTCAATGTCTATGGCTTCTGGGCGCCCGCAATCGACGATTATGTGGAAGCCAACATCATGGAATGGCTGGGTTCGCCCGAATGGAACGCCATGCTTGCCATCAATGATCCCTACAGCTATCGTGAACGACTGACCATACCCAAATTGGTGTTGAACGGAGCGGCGGATCAATTCTTTCTTAACGATTCCTGGCAATTTTATTGGGATGATTTGAAAGGCCCGAAGTATCTTCGTTATGCGCCTAATGCCGGGCACGGCATGGACCGGGCTGATGCTGCGGGTACGGTTGTCGCTTTTTACAAATCCATTTTGGAAGGTGTGCCCCTTCCGGAATATGCGTGGGCGTTTCCGAATGAGGAAACCATCCGTGTGACCGCCCAGACGAAGCCTTCGGTGGTAAAACTCTGGCAGGCAACCAACCCGGAAAGATGGGACTTCAGGCTGGACGTTGTAGGCCCCATTTGGAAGGAAACAATACTCGAAGCCCAGGAGGATGGCGCCTATGTGGGCCGCGTGGATAAACCGGAAAAGGGATACACCGCGTACCTGGTCGAGTTGACCTTTCCCGGTCCAGGGAAAGATCCCCTGGTGTTGACGACACCGACGCGCGTAACACCCAACGTTACACAACACCAGATTGAAATGAAGACAGAATGGCCTAACGGGTTTCTCTCCGGTAAGAAAGTGCAATAAACAGGGCACCGGAAGTATTATAGTTTAAGTGATGATTGCACCCTATTGGTACATGGTCCCGATGCCGGGGGAGAGTATTCCAGGCAATCCAGCTGGAATTAGTATCGTAGTTTGGACTTGAGGCGGGGTGGGGTGGAATCCACTGATATGTCCTTGGGTTTTTGCTGCAGATAAAGTACCTGGTATGCACGTACCTGTGGTGTGCGGCGGGACATATTCTGCCTTCACAATGAATAAGATCTTTCATAGTAGGAGATGATTCAGATGCTGAAACAGGCCTGTCTATTACTTGCGATACCCTTGGTTGTACTGGCAAACGGTTGCGCCACCATTGAAAATGTGGCAGGCGAGGATGACCTGAAAATACAGGATGGTTATATTTATCGCGGAGATAAAAGTTTTACCGTGCAGGCGGTCCATGTTCCCGGTCTTTTCGAGAAAGGCGCCAGCCTGGAATTCATGGTACCTGCCATGGCGCGCATCGCCGAGGCCGGCGGCAATGCGATTGCACTGGACCTGTCCGGTTTCAGTGAAGACGGGCGCAGCCTTGACCCGGTTTCCGTAACTACAGTTGCCACCTATGCGGAGCGCGCCAAGGATCAGCGTATGGTGCTGGTGGTGCGCGTGTTGGGAGATGCCGAGAATACCGCCTTCCGTAAAAATGCTTTGGAGACCGCGGCACGGATGCTGAAAGGTCAGGGCATGGCGCTTTACTGGATAGACGGGCCGGACGCGGCGGTGCTGGCCTCCCGGTTCAAGAAGTTGGCGCCCCGCCTTATTCTTGCCGCACCGGAGAATGGCGATGTTCAAACGGTCACGGACCCGAATGAGGCGGGTAATAATGGCCTGATGCTGGTGGCGGGAACGCTGCCCCTGGATCCCTGGGGCGATACTCATTATGTCGTTCCCGATTCGGAAGAAACCTATGCGCGCCTGGAAGCGGCCTATACCAATGAGACGGAGCGCAAGCCCTGGACCCCGGACAACAGCATGCTTTCTGAAGACGAGCGCAATGCGGGGTTTGTATCCCTTTTCAATGGCCGTGATTTGAACAATTGGTGGCACTATTATCACGGGAAGGAATCGTTCCGGGTGAGCCAGGAAGGGTATATCGAATGCTACCAGGCGGGCGCGGGCGGTCTGGTGACGCGGGACCGGTATGAGAATTTTATCCTGCGCCTGGAATACAAATTGAATGAAGCCGACGCCAACAGCGGTATCCACCTGTGGGTGCCCCGTGCGGCGCGCCAGTCCAAGATCGGTTTTGAATTCCAGATCATGGGTGACTCCGCCCTGAAAGAACCCCACGCCACCAGTACCGGCGCGATTTATGACGTGCTGCCCGCGCTCGCCGTGGCGACCCGGCCTGAAGGCGAGTGGAATGAACTGGAGATCATGTTGAAGGGCTCTCATTTGAAAGCCACCCTTAACGGCATTGTCGTGCAGGATCTGGACATGGACGAAATAGAGGAATTGCGCTATCGGCTGCGACGCGGATTTATCGACCTTCAGGACCATGATGACTATGCCGCATTCAGGAATATCCGGATAAAGGTACTCGAGCCCGCCAATGAATAACCTCCCGCTAACCTGCCTCGCCCGAATCTCTTTGTGCTTCGCGCTGGCGGGATGTTTCCTGTGCGTACTGACAGGATGTGACGGGTTTATACAGGGTTTTGTGAAGGATGAATCCGGCTTTGATGGCGCCGTGACGGTGCTTTCTGCCCGCCGGGATGGCGCCTGCGGCGTGGTTACGGTTCGCGTGCCCTACTTGGACATATACGGCAACGCCCGGGCAGGCCGGGCACGGCTGGTCGTCCATCGCAACCAGGTCCGTTGCGGTTCTCCCGTTCCGGCCTTCTGTCATGTTCATTATGAAATGAATCTGGGCGCCGCGAAAAAATGGGCTGAACGCGGGTGGGCGGTATTCACCGCCGAATATAACGCGGAAGCGCCCATTGCCGTCTCCATGGGTGACGGGTATAACCAGGCCCGCGC
>JAKLHG010000256.1 GCA_022710255.1 Candidatus Hydrogenedentota bacterium | reverse complement strand
CGCCGCACCCTTGTAACCGTCGCCCCAGGTGCTGACGAAATGACCCAGCGCGCCTTCCTTTTCCGCCTGGGCGGCCAGGATTTCCATGTTTTTGAAGGCGGGCGGATAAAGGGGGTAGAGGTTGTTCCAGCTCCAAAGGCCCGAAAGCGCCGTGACGGGGAGGCCCTTGGCGCGCAGGGCGGTCAATCCGGGGTATTCCTCGCGCGGCGCATAGTCCCAGAACATCATGATGATGTCCTTCGGCAGCAGGTCGATCATGGCAGGGTGGTTCAGAACAATATCCGCGTACATCATCATGGTCTGGCCGTGGGACTTCACAAGATCGTTCATTTTCGTGTAGTAGTCGGCGAAGACACGTTCGATGCCCGTTTCTTTCACGGCCTGCTCCGAACGGCCCTTGCCGATGGTGTAACTTTCATCCAGGCCGCAGTGGAAATAGCGGCCACCGAAAGCCGGCGCGATTTCATTGACCATCTTCGTTACCAGGCCAAAAGAATCCTCGCAGGCCGCGCAGAGGTCGCCGCCGCCGCCGGGCATCTCCGCGAGCGGCTTGTACCGGTCATGACGCAGGGTCTGCTCCATGTGGCCCAGCAATTCCACGGTCGGGATGATTTCCATGTAATACCGTTTCGCGTAGGCGACCAGTTCCCGGATTTCCTCGAAGGTGAAGCGGTCGTAGTCCGTGCTGATATCGGGATCGAAGGCGTACACGAAATGGTCGGGCTCGATGAACCACAGGTAGGTGTTGATCTTGAAGCGGGCGAGGTCGCGGATGGACCGCTTGTGCTCCTCCAGCGTCGGCAATTGGTCGCGCCCATAGTCTTCGCTGAGCCCGCGCATGGGCAGGGCGGGCCAATCGCGAATGACCGTGCAGGGGAGTTCCGTGACGCTATGCGCCTTTGCGGCCAGAAGCAGCTGTTCGAGGGTCATCATGCCGTAGAATAGCCCCGGTTCACTTGGTGCATGTATGACGATGTACGTGGGGGTTATGGCGAGGCAATAGCCTTCGGCGCGGGCCTTTTCGGGCAGGGGAGCCGGGTCTTTCGGTTGGGATACGGGTTCGTCAGATACCGTCATAACGAGCCTGAACAGCCCTCCATCCGAGATTTCTAAGGCATCTGGCAACGACAACCGTTCCAGAGACTCGCGCAATCGATCACCCAAGGGAGCCGTCTCTTCCGGGGAAGGGGTGGTCAGGGAGAACCTGAAGGTTTCCGCTGTCAGTGGGAATACCCCATCGCATGCCTGTATCTCCTGAGGTACGGGGAGCAACGTATCAAAAAGGCCGTTATCGCATACTGCTGGGGTACACAGCAACAGGCCGCAAACAAAGACACGAGTAGTTACTATCATCGGGATGTTCTCCTCAAAGTGTTTCGCTGCGCATCTGATGCGCCGTACCGTAAAAAAACAACCTGTGAGGCCTTCCGGCCTCACAGGTTTAACAAGCAAGGGAGGTAAAAGGCCTGCGGAAGTGCTCAGCCTTCTTCAAGTACCTTGAGCCCCATGAGGTTGGCCATGTGGCGCAGGCTGTCCATGTGGTCGCCGTAGGCCACCACGCGGTGCAGCAGGGTCATGGCGTCTTCGGTCTCCAGCGCGCTGCTCCAGTTCGCCGCCATCTTGGCCGCATCCTTCACTTCGGTGACAATCTGGGTGCGGCAGCCGTGTACCGCCCTTTCGGGAACCTCGATAATCTTGCCGGTGGACGCCAGGATGGTCTCCAGGTTGACGAACTTGGCACGGGTGATGGTCTGGCCGAGGCGGTATTGTACTTCAGGCACGCAGCCGCTGCCGCCAACCTCGGAATGGCCGCGCAGCAGATACGGCGCGGATTCGCCATTCGGTCCGTCCATCTTCAGGGGCGCCGTGCAGTGGGCTGTCCACAGGGCGTTGCGCGAGGTGTCAAAGGTGGCGTTACCCTGGAACCCGGCAAGGTCAAAGGCATACTGGAACAGCATCATCGTCAGCAGGGAATCCATGTCGCCTTCGCAGGCGGCCGGAATGCCGCGGTCGCGCAGGCGCGTGAAGCCCAGGCAGGGGAATCCCTTGGGCAGCCAGCCCATGCAGGTGCCGATGGCCAGGGCGTCGGCCTGCTCCTGGCGGATAAGGTTGTCCAGCGCCACGCTCACGCGGGCCGCCTTTTCGATATCTTCAGCGTTGGGTTCCACAATTTCCTTGGCGCCCTGGGTCCAGGCGTCTATTTCAGCCTGAACCGCGGCGGCATCCGCACCGTTAATCAGGTCATCAAAGGTTTTTTCCTCCACCGCGACGACATCGGCGCCCAGCACCCGCTTCACTTCTTCAGGCGAGCGGGCCGCACTGGTGCCCTGGGCGGGAGGAAACAACAGAATGCGGGAACGGCGCATCATCGGGACGACCCGCAGGATGCGCAGCGCCCGCTCCAATTCATTATAATCACTGCTGGGCAGCAGCGCGACACGGTGTCCGGCACGCAGCCAGCGCGGCGCGTACATCCAGTCGTGGCCGCTTGCCGGCAGCGAGAATACCAGCATGGGCCGGGCGGCTTTGAACACGGGGTCTATGACACGCGTCATCGCGAAGTTGGCCACATTAATCGCCAGAACGGGCGCCTCCGGACCGGACTGGTCCAACAGCGCCTGGGTTTCCTCGGGACTGCGCGATTCGCCAATCAACAATTCAATGTTGCCCAGTTTTGCCTCGGCTTCGGCAAGACGGGCCCGCATGGCTTCGACTTGGCCGGTATCGGCGCCCCAGTCACGATCGGCCGGCCGGGGATCGCCCGTAAAGATGACGCAAATGCGTGATTTGCCCCGCGGCCCGGCAGCTGGTACCTCAGACGCCCAGGCATACGTAAAGGCCGCTCCAGCCAATAATGCGCCTGCCGCGCCTGCTCCAAAGAACTCTCTCCGTGTACATCTGTCACACATGATTCTGCTCCTTTATGCGATAAGGCTGCGGCACACTGTTGGCGCATCCCGGTTCTTTGCCGCTTTTCCCGGGGCGAATGTTTTCTACGAAAGATTAGTATAGCAGGTTCCCTCGCCAAAGAAAACCGGCCGCCCCGGGGGAACCCCGGACGGCCGACTTCTGTTTTCACTCGTTTTTGTACCGGCTTACGCCTCGATTTCTTCCAGGCGCACAGGCCGGTTCTCTTCATAAGAACGTCGTGCGGCAATGCCGAGGGCTACGGCGGCGCGGCCGTCCACACCGTCAACAGGCGTCGGCTTGTCGTCCAAAACGGCATCCACGAAGGCCGTCACTTCCACCAGAAAACTGTCCAGGTAGCGGTCCATAAAGAAATTCAGCGGCAAATCGCGGCGAACGCTTGCGGCATCGCTGATGACGGCGGTATTCGGATGGTTGTTAGCCACCGTGGCGGCGCCAGCGCTGCCCAATACTTCCACGCGCTGGTCATACCCGTAGACCGCTTTACGGCTGTTGTCGATGACGCCTAGTGCGTCTCCTTTGAATTTCAGTGTCACCAGTGCCGTATCCAGGTCACCGGCGTCACCGATGGCCGGGTCCACGCGTACCGCCCCCGCCGCGTAGACCTCCTCCACGTCTTCATCGATTAGGAAGCGGGCCATGTCGAAGTCGTGGATGGTCATGTCCAGAAAAATGCCACCGGAGACCTTGACGTATGCGATGGGCGGCGGCCCCGGGTCCCGGCTGATAATGTGAAGCAGGTGCGGCTCGCCAATCTCGCCGGAGGCAATCGCCCGGCGTACCCGCGCAAAATTGGCGTCAAAACGGCGGTTAAACCCAATCTGCAGCTTGACACCGGCTTTCTTTACAGCGTCCAGCGCCTTGTCAATCTCCTTCAGGGTGCGCGCGATGGGTTTTTCACAGAAGATGTGCTTGCCGGCCGCGGCGGCTTCCTCGATCATGACCGCGTGCAAATCTGTGGGCGAACAGATGACCACCGCGTCAATCTCTGGATCGTTCAGGAGCGCATGATGGTCGGCTTCTATTTTGCCAATGCCCAATTTACCGCCGAACGCCTTCGCTTCCGCCAGATTCACATCCGAAATCGCCGCCAGGCGCGCACGAGGGATACGGTAAGCCAGGTGTTCCCCATGCACTTTGCCAATGCGGCCCACGCCAATCAGACCAAGATTCAGTTGTTGCTTCATACAGGGACTCCATCTCATGTTTATCGAAATTGTTTGCAAACATCGGCCTTTCAAGGCTACACTGTAGCCTATGAAGAGCCATCAAACCATAGATGACCGCGGATTAGCCCTCGCGCGCCTTATCGTGGAAAAGATCGACTCCGACCCGAAGCGTCTGGGTTTGGAACGCGCTCGAACGATTTGCGATAAATGGTATCAAAATTCACCGCTTAAAGCCTATGCGGAATGGAAGCAAATTTTATCCGGGAACTGGGAAACGATAAAATCCCTTCTCCTCGATGAAAGCGAGTACGGAAAACGATTACGCCAAAACAATCCTTTTTGCGGAATACTGACTCCGGAAGAACGCCGTCAAATCTTGCGGTATTATTCGCATGACTAGACAGCAGTTGGAGCATATCCTCCGCGCTTCCAGTGCTATTACAAGTTGCCGGGAAATTCTTGTACTCGGTAGTCAGGCAATTCTTGGGTCTTACCCTGATGCTCCCAATTCTCTGTTGATTTCCATTGAAGCGGATGTTTCCCCTCTTGATGCCCCGGATAAAGCAGACCTTATAGACGCGTGCATTGGTGAGTTATCGCTCTTTCATGAAACCTTTGGGTATTATGCCCACGGTATCGCGCCTGAAACTGCGGTTCTTCCGGAAAATTGGAGAGAACGGTTAGTGCCTATAGAATCGTCAGGCACAGCGGGTAACTTGGGATGGTGTCTGTCTCCTTTGGATTTGGCCGTCAGCAAGCTTATTGCGGGACGACAGAAAGACATGGACTATGTCCGAACATTAATTGTGCTGCAGATGGTCGAAAAACAGTCTATTATGGCGTTGGGAAATGAACTGACCGATGAACAGAAAGCATTACTTTATCGAAGATTAACAGTATGCCTTTCGGCGTAACAGCGCCTTTTCATTTCTCGATGCTGCGGTATTTTCAAAGATTGAAGGTCCTTAAATATTCCCGATTTCTTCGCGCACTCTCCTTTGGCGCACCCATGCCAGGCAGGACGTCCTGTTCTACCGTGATAAAACCGTTATAATTTCGTTGGCGAAGCCATTGGGTGATCCACGCGAAATCCACACAGCCTTTGCCGAGTTCACAGAAAACGCCCTGGCCGACGGACTGAAAATAATCCCAGCCTTCCGCGGCGGATCGCGCGGCAATGTCGGGTTCGCAGTCCTTGTAGTGCATATGGGAAATACGCGCGCCGAAACGTTCCAATCCGTCACGGGTCCGGCTGCCGTCCCGGTCGCCCGCGCCGAAGGCATAATGGCCCGTGTCATAGACCAGGCCCAGCAATTCGGCGCTGGTATGTCTCAACAGCGCGTCGATCTCCTCCGGTGTTTCCACATAGCCCGCGCAGTGATGGTGAAAACCGACGGGCAGCCCGGTGGATTCCCGAACAGCCCGCGCGACGGTTTCAACACCATGGGCGAAAACGTGCCAGGCGTCCTTATCGAGTCCCATGGCGGGTGTTACGCGTCCGGCATTCGCCGTACGCCGGGGTACCGTACCGTTTTCATCAGCCAGAATAATCATGGGCGCATACTCGTGCGAAGCCGCGCCGGCCAACAGCCGCGCCACACGCACGGCGGCTTCCGCCCCCGCCGCATGGGCAGAGGCATCGGCGAACCGGGCCGGCACAAAGGCGCCGACCAGGGTGACCCTGCGCGCTTCCAGCACCTGGCGCAGAGAGGCGGGTTCCGTAGGCATGAAACCCCAGTCGCCCAGTTCCGTGCCGGTATAGCCGGTCTCGACCAGTTCGTCCAACATGCGCTCACAGGTCAGGGCTTGGCCCTCCAATCCTTCAAATTCCAGGCTGCCCCAGGAACACGGGGCGTTGGCGATGCGTATGGCGGTCATGAAATGGTTCCTTGGTTGTATGTCTATAATGGACGTGATGGACTGAATGGACCTTATGGACTCTGAAGAGACGGGTTAAGACTGTCCATTCTGTCCATACCGTCCATCCCTTTATTCGTTCAGTACTTAAA
>JAKLHG010000255.1 GCA_022710255.1 Candidatus Hydrogenedentota bacterium | reverse complement strand
GGATGCCCAGCCCAGGTCCATTTCCGGCGCGGGGCTCTCCGTGCTTCTCATTGACGATACGGATGATTTCGTGACGCTGCTCCGTATGGAACTCGCCCAGAACGGATTCACGGTTCATGCGTTCAATGACCCCGTGGAAGCCGTCCAATATTTCACGGAAAACCCCGTGTCGGTGGATGTGGCCCTGGTGGATTACATCATGCCGGGCATGAACGGCGTGGAAATCAGCCGGGCGCTGCATGAGGTGCGGCCCGACCTGCCGGTCGCACTGCTTTCCGGGTTTGCCAGCGGCATTACCCGGGCTTCCGCCCTTGACTTTGGATTTTGCGAAGTGGTGGAGAAACCGGTGCGGATGGGGGTCGTTCCCGATTTGTTGATAAAACTGGCACGCGGGAACTGATGCGGGGGTGTGAGGGTGACGGGGTTGGTCAAGCGGCACGGCCTGAAAAGTCTCCGGTTCTTGGCCCTTGACGCGTTTCAGGCCGTTCCCTGACAAAAAAGCATCTCTTGTTGTGGACGACATCTGCGTCAGGTATAATTCCGGATACGGCAGTTAACGCCGAAAACGCCTGTAAAAAGAAAGGACCTAAAGGACTTAAGGGACTTAAAGGACGACCCCATTAGGAGATACAATCAAGAGAGCGTTTTGCAGTCCTTTTGGTCTTTTATGTCTTTAAGTTCAGACTTCCTGACCTCGTTGGAAATGCGCATGGCACCGGTAAACAAATAAAAAGACGGAGCAAAAAGGGACTGATGACGAAATAGCCATCAGAGACGAAGAATGGATGCCCTTTGCTGCTATTGGCTATTTCGTTGTCTGTCCCTTTCTTGCGATCTTATACGAAGATGACTTCAAAAAAGTGCCAAACTGGATTCCGAAAAATCATTGAAAAATCCTGTCGGGATCAGGAAATCTGAAGTCCTTTGGTTTAAAAACCGCTTCTGAATCCGATTGCCGTTTTTGGGATCACGGTCCCGGCTCAACGATGGGAATAAAGCATGAAACGAAAATGCCGCCTCCTTATTTTCTACCTGATGTGCGTCGCTGCGTGTTCCCCGTCAACCTTCGCGCAGGCGGAAGAACCGGAAGAGGAGAACCCGCTCCGGCAGGTCGTCGAGGAAGACTGGCGCCGGCAGGAAATGCGCCTGGGACGTGAAGCGGGTAGTATCGCATCGCTGGAGGCTGCACTGGCGCGTGCCAACTTCTTGTATGCGGACCTGTCCCCGGCGGAAGGACAGGACCGGCTCGCGTACTTTGCCGCGGAGGTCGCCCGGGCGGGAACGATGGATGCCGCCCGGCGCGCCGTTCTGTATTACGAACTGCGCTGGTTCACGCGGGAGATAGCGCTGCAGAATCCGCTGGTCGCCGACACGCCCCTGGTTTTCATGCAGCGCCGGCGCTTCATCTGCCAGATGCTGCATGAGTACCTCGGTTATTACTACGACTACGGGGACATTGAGGGCGGCGGCATTTATGTGCTGGAGCGTCCCGGCAGTTCGTTTGACGTCCGTGAACTGATCGGGGGCCGGCTGCCGCGCGGCAACTACACCACGCTGGCCCTGTCATACGATGGGAAGACCCTCTACTTCGCCTTCGCACCGCGTGCCGAGGGCGAGAAGCCGGAGTTCTATTCCAAAGAGCGGCGCTGTTTCCATCTGTGCGCGATGGACGCCGACGGAGGGAATCTGCGCGCGTTGACCGACGGCCCCGACGATGACTTCGATCCCTGCCCGCTGCCCGACGGCGGCATCGCCTTCATGTCCACCCGGCGCGGCGGCTTCACGCGCTGCAACAATCCCTGGGAGCCGCTGCCCGCCCACACGCTGCACCGGCTGGACCCGAACGGGACGGTACGGCGTCTTTCCGCTCACGAGACCAGCGAGTGGCATCCGCGGGTGCTGCACGACGGGCGCATCGCCTATATCCGCTGGGACTACGTGGACCGGTCGGCCGCCCATTTCCACGGCATCTGGACCACCAACCCGGACGGCACGGAAACGCGGCAGGTCTTCGGCAATTACACGCAGCGCATCAACGCGTGTTATCAGCCCCATCCCGTGCCCGGCTCGAAGCGGCTGGCCTTTCTCGCCGGGGCGCATCATGCCAACGTGGGCGGCTCGCTCGTGTTGTTCGATCCCGCGAAGGCGGCCTTTGACCCCGTGACCGGCGAGGATGATTTCGTTTCCATTGAAGCGCTCACGCCGGAAGTGTGTTTCCCGGAGACGCCCGACGTGTGGCCCGAATCCTATTATCACAGCCCGTGGCCCCTTTCGGAAAACTATTTCCTGGTCAGTTTCAGTTTCGATCCCCTTCCCGGCATGAGCGCGCTGACGGAAGAAGACACCGAAACGGGTCTCTACCTCTTCGACCGGTTCGGCAACCTGGAACTCCTGTATCGGCAACCCGGCATCTCCTCCATGTATCCCATACCATTGACGCCGCGTCCCGCGCCGCCCGCGCTGCCGAGCCGGCTCGATCCCGGACTGGGCGATACCGGCGAGTTTATGCTCGCCAATGTCTACGAAAGCCATCTGCCCTTCCCGAAAGACCGGCCCATCCGCGCCTTGCATATCTATCAACTGCTGCCCAAAAGCGAAACCCACGTGGCCAACCAGCCTCGCATCGGCTATGCGAATGCCGAGTCCGCGCGCATGCTGCTGGGGTCGGTGCCCGTCGAGGCGGATGGTTCCGCCCGCTTCCGCGCGCCCGCAGGCAAGCCGCTCGCCTTTCAAGCCATTGACGCTTCCGGCCGCGCCGTGCAGGGCATGCGCACCGCCGTGTACTTGCAGCCCGGCGAGCGGCGCAGTTGCGTGGGATGCCATGAGTCGCCCGACCGTTCCGGCACTACCGCCCCGGGAAAACAGACCGCCTTCCGCCGCGACCCTTCGGAGATTACGCCCGGTCCCGACGGTTCCATGCCCTGGAGTTTCCCCCGGCTGGTCCAGCCCATTCTGGACGCCCACTGCGCGCGCTGCCACGACGGCGGCGGCGCGGCGCAACCGCGCCTGGTCAATGCCGCCGCCGATGAGTTCACCGGGACCTATGCGGCCTTGAGACCTTTCGCGCGCTGGTACGAATGGGGCGGTGACAGCATCAGCGTCATTGTCACGCGGCCGGGCGAGATGCCCGCCGACCTCAGCCCGCTGACGGCGATTCTCCACGACGCAAATCATGCGGCGGAACTGCGCCTGTCCGATGCCGAATGGCGGACCTTGTACCTCTGGCTCGACGGCAACGCCGCCTTCTATGGAAGCTATTCCGCGCCCGAGCGGCTCGCGCAGTTTACGGGCGAGGCCATACCGCCACCCGCACTGCAGTAAGAACAGCGGTTGATTTTGGAAGTTTTTGACTCAAAGGACGTAAAGGACTCAAAGGACACAAAGGACTGTAGAGCAAACCGCGGATAGCTATCTCCTTTAAGTCCTTTATGTCCTTTGAGTCCTTTGGTTTTTTTTTCAATGGTCCGCCCGAACCAAAACCCTGTCGCACCCCCGGAATCATGGCCATGCCCCACAACATAAACGCTTCTCAGCAAACCCTCGATCGCCTGCTCCACCAAATCCGCGCCTGCCGCTGCTGCGCCGGGGTCCTGCCCTTCGAACCCCGCCCCATACTTCGCGCGAGGGTCACCGCACGCCTCTTGATCGTGGGACAAGCGCCCGGGACCCGCGTACACGAAACCGGCATCCCCTGGAACGACCCGAGCGGTGATCGGCTCCGCCTCTGGCTAGGACTGGACCGGAACACATTTTATGAGGATGCCCGCATTGCCATCATACCTATGGGCCTCTGTTATCCAGGCCGCCATGCCCGGGGCGGGGACCTGCCGCCCCGGCCGGAATGCGCGGCGCGCTGGTTACCCAAATTGCTGCCCCTGTTGCCCCATATAAAAGTAACGGTGTTGGCGGGCGCCTATGCCCAGCAGCAATATCTCGGCATGCGGGCAAAACCCACCCTGACGGAGACGGTGCGGCACTGGCGCGACTATGCCCCGGCGTATGTGCCCCTGCCTCATCCTTCTTTTAGAAACAACCAGTGGCTTAAAAATAACCCCTGGTTTGAACATGAATTGCTGCCCAAGTTACGCGAATCTGTTCATGGCCTGTTACGCACAGGGCCATGAATTCCGGAAGTGCCGCCGGGTGTTGTTGATGCGATCTGTTTGACGAGGGGGCAGGGAAACGTTACATAATGCAAATATAGTGATATATATGCCCTGTTTCTCCGTATGCTAACACAACTATGTGATTCTTTACTCCCAGTCTTAATAAGAACAATTCTCTGTAAAACCGCTTGACTTTTTAGGTCACCTGACGTATACTTAACCAAGAAATATGCGATACTTTGGAATGAAAAGGTGATTAGGTTACGCTACGGTTGAAAATAACCGTGGGTCTTGTGTGTTATTTGGGATTGATAATGTGAGGCATCGGAGTCATGCGCGGTCAGCATTCAGGGTGTAGGCATCCGTATCCCCCGGGTCTGCGGGGTATGTTTTGTTCCTGCCGGGCGACTCCGAAAAATGCAACCGGTTAAGGAGTGTCAATCATGGAATCTTATCGTGGGTCTGTTTTTTTTCTAACCTGCCTTGTGCTGGCGACAATACTGTTCGCCGCGTCCTCGGCGGATGCCCAGATCTGGCGCGTGGACAAGTCCGCCACAGGCGCCGGCAACGGCACAACCTGGCAGAACGCCTTCACCACCATCCAGCCTGCCATTGACGCGGCGCGAGCCGCCGGTGGTGGCGAGGTGTGGGTTGCAGGTGGACCTATCGGTTCGCCCGTATATTACGGTGAGCAGCGCAATGAGTCCTGGGGCGGTTCCCTCGGGTCACTGGTCATGAAGGACAATGTCCAGGTCTACGGCGGGTTCGAAGGCTGGCGCGGCGGCGCCGGCAAACAGGAAACGGCGCGCAGCCAGCGCGTGCTGGCTCAGAATGTGGCCGTCATTGACGGCACCACGTCACGTGGCGGTTCGAAAGCCTTCCATGTGGTGGTGTTTGGCCGCAATACGGCGGCCACGGTTAATGCGCGTCTGGATGGATTTCATATCACGGGCGGTAATGCTTCGGGGGTTTCGGGAGTCTATCACACCTATCGTGGCGGCGGTATTTATAACTGGCAGTCCGCGCCGGATGTGGTAAACTGTTATATTTACGGCAATGAAGCCTCTGTCAGCGGCGGCGGCGTGGCCAATGAAGCCGGCGCCACCATCACTGCGAACGCCCAGTATATCAACTGTGTAATCACCTCCAATACCGCTTCTCGCAATGTGGATTCTCAGGGCAACCCGATTCGCGGTGGTGGTGGTGTGTTCAATAACAAGTCCGCACCCATACTGACCCATTGCACCATCACGGACAATACCACCGGGGTGGGCGGCCCGGTCCCCGGTTGTCCGGTGAATTACGGATTGAACAGCGGTGGTATCTACAATTACAGCGACCGCCAAACCCTGCTGCCCGCCACGACGCCGGAACTGCTTTCCGGGATTGTGTGGGGCAACACGGGTACTGTAGGCATTATCAATGAAAATGCTTGGGGAACGGGCAATCCGCCCGTGATAGGCCCTCCCGTGAACCCGATGGTTGCCACGTACAGCGATATTCAAGGCGGCTATGCCGGCACCGGCAACATCAATACCAATCCAAACACCTCCGGCGCCTTCCCCTTCGCCTACCAGATTACCGGCGCACCCTGTGTGGATACGGGCAGTTCTTCCATCACGAGCGACATCCGCGGCGTGCCGCGCCCCTTGGGCGCCGGGCGTGATATGGGCGCCTACGAATACAGCCCGACCGGCCCCGTGGCGGCATGCAAGGCGGCCACGGTGAATCTGGATGCCGGCTGTTCGGCGACGATTACCGTCGCTGATATCAATAACGGCAGTAGTGCCCAGGCGGGCATCTGGAAACTGGTGGCGTCGCAAACCACCTTCGGCAGCGCCGACATTCCCAGCAAGCCGGTGGTCCTTACCGTCACCGACGTTTTGAACCGCCAGGCCACGTGTACCGCCACGGTGACTGTGAACGACCCGATCCTGCCGGTCATCACTTCCTGTCCGGGCGATGTATTGCTGAATCTGGATGGAACCTGCCGTGTGGCCATTCCCAATTTT
>JAKLHG010000254.1 GCA_022710255.1 Candidatus Hydrogenedentota bacterium | reverse complement strand
TCCAAGCCCGGGTACTATATGGTGAAGTATGAGGTAACCTACAAGTCGGCCAAGACGACCAAGATGCGCACGGTGCGCGTCTTTGAATTCGATGCCCTGTTTACCCTCAATGGCGCTGAAAAAATAAAGTGGGAATGCAACGTTCCCTATGAAGATGCCGGTGCCACGGCCACCAGCCCATGCCTGGGCGACTTGGGTGAATACATCACGATTTCGGGTACTGAACCAATGGTTGCGCATGAGCCTGGTAAGACCTATATCATCACGCTGCGGCTGGCGCATCCCCTTCTGGAACAGGTTCAGGAACTGACCCGGGAAGTGACTATTGTGGACAGCATTGAGCCGTCCATCAGCCTTAAAGGGCTGGGCGAAGACAAGACGATTGTACGGTCTGAGGATTATCCGGTCAGCGACCCCGAAGATTTGTATTATTACCGGTACTACCCCAGGTGGTACGATGAGGATTATTTTCCTTTCAGCCAATCGGTCTATACGGACCCGGATGACGCCAATTATTCGCCGCCGCCTTATTGGAGATATTACTCCTTACCGGAAGAAAAGTTTTTCAAACAGGAATATGAAAAACGGTATCCAGTGGATAAGCCCGTCCTTATGCCTGATGTCTGGAATATTGTGGAAGAGGATTCCGACGGGGGCAAAGAATACTATCCCTGGCATTGTGATATTCCCTATCAGGACCCGGGGGTGGATGTCTATGACGATTGTGAAGGCCGCATCGATCCCGACAAGGTGATCATTGTCCTTACACGTTATCTGGATGCCGTACGGCAGCCTTGGTATTGGTGGGGCAATTATTGGTGGTGGTATTATTGGGATACCTATTGGTATTCCCGGCCGTGGTGGGACGGGTGGTGGAACAGCTGGCATCCGGTGCGGCGGGAAGTGTTTCAATATGTGGGAACACTCAAGCAACTGCGGGAAGATCCCGATAATCCCGAATTTCCGGTTCCGTATTTGGGAGCGCCGGGAGAAGAACAGCGTTTTTATACCAATGCGGATAGAAACATAAAGAATGCCCCGTACTATTTACGCTGGGGGGGCTACCGTGCCTATTATTTTATCCGGGATAACTCGGAAAATCCCGCGATAAGAGACGAAGAGGGAAAAATAACGCAGCATCTGTTGTTGCGCACCTTGCGTTCGCGGTTTATTCGTCCCGAATACGGGGCGGAATGGTTTCAGACGCAAACACTTGACCTGCCCTGCGGTGAGGACCGCGTCAATCTTCTGGAAGGTGTGCGCCTTTTTGACAAGTGTATCGGCGACCTGACGGCTTTTATTTCCGTAACGGGGGATTACGACCCCGATGTGCCGGGCAGCTACCCGATATTTTACAATGGCCGCAATATTTACGGTCAGGAATATAGAACCGAGCGTATTATCAATGTGGTGGATGGGACACCGCCGGCCTTGGAACTCTACACGGGTGAAGGAGAAGATGAAATCGCGGTGCCCAGTCCCGGCGCAGCTGCGGTGAATGATTATATCCCATGGTGTGTCTGGCGCGACGGCATGATCAACGGTGACGGGACTACGGACGTTAAAACGGGATGGGAGTGGTGGAATAACTGGTTTCTCCTGAAGCCCTATCAAGGGTTCAAGGCGACCGACGCCTGCGGCAACGTTGACTGCACGCCCTCCGTCTCCATAACCGGCGACGGTAAATTGCGTGAATCGTTGGAGTTTATGTCTGAGGCCACCGCCCATCTGGATGAGACCAATCCCTGGGATTTACGGCCGTATGTGTTGATGGATCCGGAAGACGAAGAGGCACCTGAAGGGCGCTATCCCATCTGGTTCTCCTACAAGGATAACAGTTTGAACGAAGCCGGCGGGGGACGCATTGTCAATGTGCTTCCGACGGCACCCGAGATTGTGATTCAGGAGAAAACACCCCGGAAAGTGGAATGCGGCAATGAAACGGCCGATATCGCCTATCCCGCCCCGGATTTCTTCGACCGGTCCGAATACCAGGGAGAGGTCTGGCAATGCAGCACGGATAGAAACGATATTTTAATCGAGGAGACCGGCGCTGCTCCGCTTTTGAATACGCCGGGTACGTATGTCCGGCACTGGAAGGTGACCAATGCGCTTTGGAATACGGCCGAGGCCGAGTTTTCCATCATCATTCAGGACACCCTTCCTCCCGTAATCAGCATCCTTCCGGAGAAACGGGTCGAATGGGAGGTCGGCAAACCGTTCAGTGTGGAAAGCGTTGCAACGGTTCTCGCCGAGGACCAATGCGACGGTGTTGTTGACGTGGAGCTCGCCGACCGGGATAACATGGACTTCAAGTCCCCGAAAAAAGGCGTGTATGAACTTGTTTTCAGGGCGGAAGACCGGACAGAAAACAGTACCACGGAACGATTGACCGTATTTGTGGAAACGGAAATGATTGACCCTGAAAATGATCCGCCTGTTATCACGCTGCTGGGGGCGCGCTCCGTGCTTTTGGAATGCGGCAGTCCCTTCATTGATCCGGGCGCTTCCGCCGCCGATATTCTGGAAGGCGACCTGACCAGCGAGATCAAGACAACGGGTTCTGTGGACCAGTGGTCCACCGGCACCTATGAAATCACGTACCGTGTGGAAGACAGAGACGGCCACAGTGACGAGGCCAAACGGTCGGTGAAAGTGGAAGACAGTATTGCTCCGGTAATCAGCCTGCGCGGGCAGGCCGCGATGAGTGTGCAGTTGAATAACCCCTTCCTTGATCCGGGCGCGACGGCCAATGACTTGTGTGATGGTACGGTTGGCGTCACGGTTGTCGGCGTGGTGGATACCACCAAGGCCGGATTGTATACGCTTACCTATACCGCTCGGGATGGCGCGGGTAATGAAGCGTTCCCCATCACGCGCCAGGTAACCGTGGCGGGGGGCTCCATGGAAGGGGAGGAATTCCGGGAAGGCGAAGGCGAAGCGGTTGAAGGCGAACCCACAGTTAAGGTAAGGGTTCCCGACCTGGTGCTGGAACAGTATGAAAATGCCCCGGCCATCCTGGCGGCGGTTAATCTTACGAGCGGAGGCATTGTCTATGAATGCAGCAAAGAGGTGCCGGAAGGTCTGGTAATCAGTCAGAATCCGGCGGCGGGTCTGCTGGTGGAGTCCTTGACGCCCGTCAGTCTTGTGGTATCTGAAGGCCCCTGCGCCTGCGGTTGTGAAGGAGGGGAGGAGTTAAGTTGGAGCGGCATCTTCCTGGGCGCGTTGGCGTTGCTGGTGCTACTGGCGGCGAGTTTTGGCGTCGGTAGTGGTGCCATTAAATAGCGCCGCTTTCCCGAGAAAGCAATAGAACAAGGTCCGCTTCCCCGCAGGGAAGCGGACCTTCTTGCATCCGTTTTTCCCTGTAGGCTCGGACGGAATCGTCATCTCAAACCACCGCCGGGGTTGAATGAAGTCGCGTAAAGAAGGGACAGACCACAAAATAGCAAACATGAAACACAGGCGTGTACGCTGTACTCAGGGGCTATTTGGCGGTCAGTCCCTTCTTTACGCCGTCTATGTGTTCTCTCAAAAAGTGCCATCATATATTCCGCAGAGTTCAGGAAGTCTGAAGTTGGATACGGCAAGAAGCCGTTCAACCTGTCAGGCCCAGTTCCCGGACCAGCAGGGAGTCTTTCCGAACCCGGGGAATGATGATTTCTTCTTTTGCGGAAAGCCGTTGGCGTGACACGAACAGGGCCGCACCAGGATGCTGATATGCCATGACTTTAATGTAGTGCCACCACTCGTGATTTTTTCCGGGCGCGCCCGCGAGCAACGCGGGAATCTGCCTCAGTTCTTCCAGCAGGGCGGGGGCCACCAGTTCCTCCGATAGGATGTCCAAGGCATCGGCTGAATAACTGTTTAATTTGTTGAAGAGCTCCTCGTGTGCCGCCGCATATTTCATTGCCGCCCGGAACGCGGCGGCAAAGGCTTCCCAATCCTGGTCCAGGGAGCGGATTAATGCGGCGGTGAAGGCCTGGAGCGTGGCCGGTTCAACCGTTTCGAAATGCCCGGAAAATTCCGTATAGGGCAGCAAATAGTGCAATGCGGCCTTGCAGAGCGCGCCATCCTCCTGCCAGGCCGGGGCCTGCTCCAGTGTCACGGGGTAGACCGTATGCATGGCCGGAGCCCGCTCGTGATAGTCGGGCACTGCGGGCAGCGGTTCCGGAAAGGCGCCATAATCGTATTGCAGCCCCAGGGCGATGGAATACCCGCGCACGGCCGCGTCCAGGTCTCCCTGTTTCAACTGTTCATCAGCCTTGTCAAGGGCCAGTTCCTGAATCCGCCGCCGTATCCGC
The DNA here is from genome assembly GCA_022710255.1 of Candidatus Hydrogenedentota bacterium. Classification (GTDB taxonomy): domain Bacteria; phylum Hydrogenedentota; class Hydrogenedentia; order Hydrogenedentales; family CAITNO01; genus JAAYBJ01. The sequence continues at coordinate 1,822 of JAKLHG010000254.1, read as the reverse complement.
AGCAGTTCATAGGCCTGGGCTGCGGCGGTATATTTGCCAAGGCGCAGCGCGTTGTCGCCCAGGGCCATCACCAACCGCCAGGGCAACCGGGGCGGTCCCTTGCGCTGGAGTTGTTCACGCACATACGCGTGGATTTCCGGGGTATGCACCAGCGCCAGGGCTTCACGGTATTCGGGGGATTCTTCGGTGTCGGCGAACAGATAATCATATTTTGGCGTGGATGCATCTTCCGGTGACTCTTCCCGGAAGGGCGAGGCCGGCAGAAAAAGCAACCTGAAATTTACAATATCACCCGAAGCGACCGCCCAGGCAAGGCTTTCATCGAGCAGGGCGTCATAGTCCCGTTCCACGGTATCGGTTGGCATATTCATACGGGCGTATCTCCTTTCAGCAGGGTATCCAGAAAAGAGGCCCGTTCCTCCCAGGCTATTTCCGGGGGCGATATCTCGAAATAGGGCAGGCGCTCATGAATTTCCTGGTACCGTTGTTGCCGGTTCTGGCGCAAAATGCGCCCGGCGTGGCGTTCATGAGAGGGGTTCCAGCCGCTGTGTTCCACACATTCCGGGTCACGCCCGGCCTCCAGCACATATTCCTCCATATATGCCGCCAAGAAATCCCGCAGCGCTTGATCATAGCGGCGGCGGAGCTTGTCTTCCTCCTCCGGTACGGTACCTTCCTCCGTGCCGCGCCAGTCCTGCTCCAGTCGGATAACCTCGTCCCGCGCCTGAAGATAGCGTTCGCCGCGCTCCCGGTCCCGTAAAATGTAAAAGGCGGCGTTCAACTGGGCGATTTGCAGCAGATACTGCTGTTGCCGTTCATGGGCATGCTCGTTCTCACTGATTTCAATCAGCAGTTGTTTCATGCGCTTTTTATAGCTCCGGATAACATCGGCCGGCTTGTACGGATCGGGCAAGGCCAATACCGTCCGGTAGTCTATATATCCCAAATCATCTGTCATGAAAAACTCCTGCCACGGACCTTGTCCATGGCCTTCTTTTCAGGCCATTTTGTAAACAGCCATGCCTACTTTCGGGTTCAGGCCACCATCGCAACCCATGGTTACGAAAAGGGTACCAGCCCCATCAAGCCGCCCGGTCTGCCGACGCATGCATCGCCGGGACGCCAATAAAGTCCCTTTTGCAAAGAAAGAAACTTTGACCCGTCACGCCGTGCGAAACCGGTATGACCGTCCACCCCATTGCGTAAAAAGCGCTTCGGGAGTGATTCACGACACCCTCCGAACGCAACATGCATGGATACTTGCATTGTATGGCTTCAGGGCGGGTAAACGCAAAAATTCAACGTGGCCATTGCTTCACTATTCCGTTGAAAGTCAGGCGCTTTGACCATGATACGTTGCACTTTCAGGGTGACGTGCCGGGAGGCCTATTTCTGTGCATGGGTTTCCATTCGGGGCGGCGCGCGTTTTTATATTCTATTGTTTCTGGTGTCCGTCTTGTTCCGGCACCATCCATCTTCACGACCACGTTTGGGTCTTCTCCAAAATGAAAGCAACTTTTGCCACCCCCTCACGCCGGAGGTAAATAAACACCCTGTTCCGTGCTCTGAATTTTATGGTTTATAACAATAAACAATGCCTTCCGTAACATAATAAGACAACTTTGGTTTTTATCTACATTGAAGATTGAAATTACGGTATTAAATCCGTATCATTCTATTACGAGAACTGTGCATATAGAAAGAAGCCGTTGTAGTCCTGTGAGTATGGGCGCCAGAATCATCTGTTTTATGAAGCGTGGCTGCTAAGGCTCACATTATTTGGCACCGCCAGTCCCACATTGACTGACAGTTCACAGACACT
>JAKLHG010000253.1 GCA_022710255.1 Candidatus Hydrogenedentota bacterium | reverse complement strand
GCCCGCCGTTGTGCAACATATTTACATAGATGGCAGGAGCCGCAGTCAGGTACAACTGCCGATAATGAACGAGATAAAAGCCTGCTACCGGGGCGACCAGGGCCGTTCCCGTATTGCCGATACTGAGCCCGCCCCCCGTGGTTATGGTTTTCGTGCCGGAAAGTTCTGTGCCGGCCCATCCCCAGAACCACGGCAGATTGGCGTGATTGTGGTTGCCCGCCGCTACCTGCGTGCTGCCGGTACCAATCTTGCCTTCCGCGCTCAAGTCGGCATAGGCCGAGTACCGGTCTGTGGAAAGGGTCCCCGAAACAATGGCCGAGGCGTTGTGGGTATGACTGGCTGGGGCATAAAACGCCGGCAGCTGCCCGTTCAGGCGCGCCGCGTCTCCGGCGTTGGTGGCGTTCGCGGCCGTGGTGGCACTGTCCGCCGTGGTCGCATGGGTAGCGGTGGTGGCGCTGTCCGCCGTGGCGGCGTGGGTCGCGTTGTCGGCCGTGTCGGCGGCAGCCGCATGGGCAGCGTGGAGGGCATACGGCACGCTGGTGAAAGGCATGCGCGGTCCGTAGACTTCCGGTCCACCACCGGTATCCGCCGTCACCTCCATCCATATATCGTCATTAGCGTTAAACAGCGTACCGAACGCCGTGTTAGAACCCAGTTGTACCGAGAACATCCCTTCGCGCACCGGCACGGCGGCCTGGCTTTCCGTCCACAGGCTGTTACCGGCCGTTTCCGCATCCCACAGGGAAAAGGTCATGGCGTAATCGCCGTTGCCTATGGGGATATGGGTAGGCTGCCGCAAGGTGCCCTGATAGGTTACCGTGGACGAATTCGCCGCGGAAATCAGGGGGATGACGGCCATGGCCAATAGAATGCCAATCGGCACCGTACTCCTGACCACTGAAATTGGTTTCATAAGTGCATCTCCTCTAAGGTAGATCTTGTTTTAGCGCGAAGTTTACCGTTCGTACCGCAATCCGTAGGTCTTGTTTTATTAAAACAAAAAGATCTTTTGAGCCTGTCCAACAAACCTCCCGAATGGCGATTGGTATAACTTCTTAAATATTTATCTATTGACATTTGTCCTGTGCTATGGTATACTATGGCTGACATGAGGAGATTCAGCCATGGCCTATAACTTTCGACCCTACGCTCAAGCGCAGAGTTTTCTGCTGCCAGTGGATATTCGTGAGTGGGTGGATGAAGGCAGTTTGGCGGCGTTTATCAACGATACAGTAGATTTACTGGAAACGTCGGGCCGGCTTCAGTCCTTTTTTGCGCCTTATCGCGATGACGGCTGGGGCAACAAGGCTTTTTATCCCACCATGATGCTCAAGGTACTTTTGTATGCCTACTGCAAGGGCGTTACTTCATCACGCAAGATTGCCGAATTGCTGGAATGTGATATTCATTTTCGGTTTCTCGCAGCCAATCAAACGCCCGATTTCAGAACTATTAATTTGTTTCGTTTACGGCATATTGAATCGTTCAGCACGCTTTTTGTAGAGGTGTTGATGCTTTGCCGAGAGGCAGGGCTTACCAAAGCGGGCACGGTAGCCCTTGACGGTCATAAAGTTGCGGGCAATGCCGCCCTTGATCAGAACAGGACTCTGGAGCAGTTGCGTGCGCAGGTGGACGCGTTGATGAGCCAGGCGCACCAGGCGGATTTGCGTGAGGATGTGTTGTTTGGCGATGAGCGCGGAGATGAACTTCCCCAGGAACTGCGTAATCCCCAAGAGCGTCTGGACCGTATAAAGGCGGCTCAGGCACGTCTGGAAGAGCTGCTCACCGCGACACGTTTGCGTCAGGAAGCAAAGATAGCCCAGCGCACAGAGGAAGAGGCTTCGACCGGCAAGACGAAACGCGGCCGCAAGCCCAAAACACCAGACCAGGCGCAAGCGGATTTGCTGGATAAAGAGCCCAAAGCCAACACTACGGACCCAGAAAGTCGCATTCTGAAGGGGCGCCACGGATATCTTCAAGGCTACAACGGTCAGGCGATGGCGGATTGTGAAAGCCAAGTGATAAAGGCGCATGGCCTGACGCAGGACGAAAATGACCAAGGTCAAGTGGAGCCGATGCTTTATGCCAGCATTGACCAAAGCGGCAGCGTATCCGGCCAGGTGCTGGTGGATGCCGGTTATAACAGCGCGGATAATGCAGCGTTGGAAAACCGGCAGGAATTCTCACAGATAGAATTATATATTTGCCAACAGAAAGAATGGAAGGAACGCAAAGCGGCTGCGCAACTGCAAGAGGCCGTTGAAGCGACAGTTGAACCCCAACAAGAAGAGCCGGTACAAACCTCAGCGGCGCAAACGGTGATCGTGCAAGCGTTACCAGAGCAGGCGACGTCGGCACAGACGGTGGCGGCTGTGCAAACTTCAACAACCGATTCAGATTCAGCAGAGGCAGTCGAGCGCGTTCGCCAACGAATGAATACACCCGAAGGAAAACAGATTTACAAAAAACGAGCGGCAACGATAGAGCCTATTTTTGGTCAAATGATTAACCGCGGGTTAACGCGATTTCATCTAAGGGGAGTTAAAAAGGTGAGTGCAGAATGGTCATTATGGTGTTTGACACACAATATTCTGAAACTTTGGCGGGCGAACTATGCCCCGAAAGGCACAATACCAGTGATTACATAGCATTCAAAGCAGGATTAAGCCCCATCTGCCCCCTGGTTGAGCCCAGATATCCAGCATAAGAGGGGGAGTTTGGGTATTTATGGATGTTCGAAAGTTTGCTGATGGGAAACTTCCGCATGAGCGACGTGCCATGCCGAGCAGGAATCGCTTTGAAAAAAAACTCTGTGGGACAGGCTCTTTTCGTGCTCAAAATCCCATCTTCAACCTGGACTGCCCAGAGGTTTAAGGTTCAATAATTCTGCCTCATACGTCTTCTCATTGTATTATACCTTATAGTGGTTGTTTTCAATCAAGAAAAATCTTTAACCAATAATGCTAATAATAGATTGTTGTCTGTCCAGGTAATACAAATTTTAAGTTGGCGGGAACGGGTGTCCATGCGTTTTAAAGCCAATGGCCATAAGGCGCAAAACTTCCCCTGCTGAAATCCAATGCGGGAAAATAAGACGGCGTAAACAAAGAGAGCTGCCTCCGTTTTTCTTCCAACATTCAAGACTTGTTAACAAAAAAAAGGTATGTATGGTATTATAGAAGCCTGGATGCTGGTTTTAGGTTTTGTTCCATTGTGTTTGTAAACACGTTGACTCAGAAGGAAAGCCAATGAAACTTCAATCTCAGCTATATTCATGGACCGGTTTCGTAATGCTGCTCATGTCTCTTTCGGGGCTCGCCATCCTGGCTTCTGCCCAGGAAGGTGAGGGCGAGGCGTGTGATGACGGAAACCCCTGCACCTATGATATATATATTCTAGGCTACGGTTGTATTAATTCCTTGAACTTTTGCAATGATGATAATCAATGCACAGATGATGCCTGCGACCCGGCGACAGGGGAGTGCCTCCATGCGCCCAAAGACTGTGATGACAGTGACCCATGTACGGAAGACAGTTGTGATCCGCTTAAGGGTTGTTTGCATGTGTCCCTCTGTGATGATGGAAATGCCTGCACGGAAGACAGTTGTGACTCTGAGACATTGGAATGTATACATACGCCCGTGGACTGTGACGATGGTGATCCGGACACCGTGGATACCTGTGATCCGGAAACGGGCTGCATAAATACCCCGGTTTGTGATGATGATAACGCCTGTACGGAAGGCGTCTATGACTCGGTCACGGAAACGTGTGTTTATACCCCCATTGAGTGTGACGATGCGAATATCTGTACGGTAGATGCCTGTGACCCGGAAACCGGGTGTACGCACATACTTGTCATCTGTGATGACAGCGATGTTTGTACTGTTGATACCTGCGAACCCGTATCGGGATGTGTGCATGCGCCGGTAGTCTGTAATGATGGTAATGCCTGTACCGAAGATAGCTGCGATTCCGCGACGGGATGCGTGTTTACCTCGCTGGATTGCGATGACGGGAACGCCTGCACGGAGGACGCGTGTGACCCGGCGACGGGGTGCATCTATGCGCCAGTTGTTTGTAATGACGGGGACGCCTGTACGGAAGACACCTGTGACCCCGCAACGGGGTGTGTGTTTACACCGGTGGATTGCGATGACGGGAATGCCTGTACGGTGGACGCGTGCGATGCGGCGACGGGCTGTATCTATGCGCTCGTCGTTTGTGAGGATGCGGATGTCTGTACCAAAGATGCCTGTGACCCCGAGACCGGGTGTGTGTTTACGCCGGTGGATTGCGATGACGGTGATCCGAACACGGAAGACGCGTGCGACCCGGTAACCGGCGTATGCATACATACGCCTATTTCGGTTCCCCATCCCGCGGATATGGACGTGAACTATCGCATCGGGCTCAGCGAGGCCATTGCCTATCTCGCGGGCTGGCAGGGCGGCAGCAACCCCATCGCCTATGCCATACGGGCAGCCTACCTGTGGCAGAACGGCGAGCTGTATGTATATGAATCAGAAAACGCCCCGCCGACGTGCTGGGTGCTGGCGTCATGAGCGCAAGGGGTTACAAGAAAAATCCAGGGGACCGTGATACGCGTTAAAGGACACAAACGACAAAAAGGACAGAAAGAACTTTGAAAAATGGTTCAGGTTGGCCGTGTCCTTTGAGTCCTTTATGTCCTTGTAGTCCTTTTATCAAGCCCATTTCATGATTCAACAGACTATTTTTTGACCACTTCCATCTCGTATTCAAAGGATGTGGATTCGTTCGGTTGCAGGATCACCGGTTTTCTCCAGAGTTCCGCTTCCAAGTCGTTCAGATAGTCCGGGTAGGCGTAAAGCCAGGCGAAATCGAGGGTGTCATCGTTGAAGCGTTGTACAATCTCATAGCCCTTATCTCCGGCAAGGCGCCATTCGCTCTTGGGTGCGTCAAGATCATAATAGTGCTCCCCCTCGCGCAGGCCGGCGATGATGGGCGGGGCCGTACGGGTGATGGGTTCGCCTTTGCGGTTGATGAACTGTGCAGTGACCGATTGCAGGGAACCAAGGTCAAGATTGGTATGGGAGCGGACAATAGCCTGACGAGGCCCCTTGCCAAGATTCTGGATTTCCACCTGGAACTTCAAGAGGGGCGCACCGGCTTCCAAGGAGATACGGCGCGTAATGAGCCAGGAATCCGCCTCCGCTACCAGGGTGATGGCATTTTCAGAACGTTCGGAAACGCCGAATTGAAAAAACATCCCTGAAAGGTCATAGGTCCCGCCAATACGGGTTTCCTCGCCGCCGCAGAAGGGGAAGAAGAGGTTGCGAGTGATATTTGTGCCCGTGACGGCGGTTCCCGTCTCATGGTCTAGAACGCGCAGGACCCTGCCGCCCAGGAAGGGCGCCACGTCTACATCGAGTATTCCGTTGCTGATCATGGGCGCTTCCATGGGTTGACTTAAAGCCAGCCCTAGAAGAAACAGCAATTTCAAGTCGCCCTGGCGTTCCCGAATAGACTGAAAACCGTGTTTTTCCGCCCGTTCTATAAAAGCGGCAATGGTGTTTAAATCCGCCAGCGGCGGGTTGAAGAGGAGGCTTTCATTTTCAATGCGGTAACCGTTACGGGGGAAGGTTTCCGCATAGGTAAGCGGCATGCGCGCCACACGTACCCGCTCCAGGAGGCTTTCATCGTCTTTTACCAGGGCTTCCGCCCGGTCAAAACAGGCATGGGCCTTCTCGAGCATCTCATCTCCCAGGTAGCCCTGGGCGGGATTGGTATAAAGATGCATGTGGATATTTTCTTTTTCAACCTTGTCATGAAGCATCGTGATATATTCATACAAGGGATTCCAAGCCTGCTTGTAATAGCCCTGAAGAAAGTCCTGCAACAGGGCTTCGCCGTCCAGGTCGGGGTTCCACGCCAATTTCGTTACATACCAGGGGCGCAGCAGGCTGAACTCGCCGCCGCCGCCGCCGTGCCCCATGCCCTGCAGGTAAATGCCTTCCACGCCGATGTCGCGGTAAAAGCGCATGTCGGCAGCCAACGCGCGGAAATTGGGGAAGGGCACGTAGTAGTGGGCGAAGTTCACGATATAGTGCCAAATGTACAGGTGGGAGGTGATTTTGGACC
>JAKLHG010000252.1 GCA_022710255.1 Candidatus Hydrogenedentota bacterium | reverse complement strand
CGGGACGGCGCGAAGATAAAGCGCACCTTCCATGAACCCAAAACACCCTATCAAATGCTGCTGGACTCTCACCAAGTAAGCAAGCACGTAAAAAGAGATCTCAGGGCAAAGTATGATACATTAAACCCCGCGCAGTTATACCGAAGTATAAGGAAACTACAGAATAAATTATTACGGCAGTTTAAGTCATCGCGCAAAGGTTAGGCGAACAAGCATGCATGAAGGTGCGTTTATCGCGTTTCCAGCCAATCCGAAGGAGGCGACAGAACCAGTACTGAACTGCCGCCTCCAACCTTCGTCTTGGCCCCCGGCACGGCGCTCAGGTCGCTCGCCAGCGTTGCCCTATCCTCCGTGGCCGGGGCGGTAAAAGCATAGTGAACCTTCATCCGAGAATGCAACATAGCAAAAACACATTCATTAAGTCGAGTAGATTTTTAAATGAGGCAACGAATACCACTTCGAGTAGATTTTTCCGTGAGGCAACGAATACCGTTTCGAGTAGATTTTTCCGTGAGGCAACAGGGAACCGGCCATACCCTCCCCAAATACGCTTCGGGTACAGGAGTATAACGCACCTCCCAAGGAATTCATTCCCCGCGCACTTGCGAGTTTCACATGACCCGCGGCGGGGATGCTTTGAAAAAAGGGGCGCGCGATACCCGTCATTGCGGAGGCACAAGGCAATCTCAACGTAAAACAGGCTTGCCACAAAGGAGATTGCTTCACTTCGTTCGCAATGACGAAGAACCTTATGTGGTCAATAGTTAACGTATTAACAAACTTTCCTGGCAGGCCTGTCCCGGCCGACACACCAAAAAAGGAACCTGTGCCGGTGCCATGGGCTCATGCCCGGAATATTTTTTCCCGGTTCCTGAGTGCCTGACCGGTCATATTGCGGGTATCGACCACCAGCGGCGCGTGCTCCAAGATAAACTCCGGGTCGTAACAGCTGTGCGCGGTGGCAATCAGCACAGCATCGCAGGCCGCCAGGGTTTCCGCATCCGCCGCGACACTGTCTTTATAAAGACCGTGCCCCTGGGACGGACGGATTTGCGGAACATAGGGATCGTTATACGAGACCAGGGCCCCCTGCTTTTCAAGCAGCGTCATCAGAGAAATACTGGGCGACTCCCGAATATCATTGACATCCTTTTTATAAGCCACCCCCAGCACCAGCACCTTTGCGCCTTTCAAAGCGCGCCCATTACGATTCAGCGCCTCCATGACGCGAGAAACCACGTATTGGGGCATGGAGGTGTTTATTTCCCCGGACAATTCAATAAACCGGGTGGTAAACCCGTATTCACGGGCTTTCCAGGTCAAATAGAAGGGATCGATCGGAATACAGTGCCCACCGAGGCCGGGCCCGGGGTAAAACGGCATATATCCAAAGGGTTTCGTCGCGGCGGCCCCGATGATCTCCCACACATCCAGTCCCATGCGGTCACACAACATCTTCAGTTCATTGACCAGGGCGATATTGACGCTTCGGAAAATATTCTCAAGCAGTTTACAGAGTTCCGCCGCTTCCGGACAACTCACGACAACGGTCTTGTAAAAAATCCTGCTGTACAGGCGCCTCGCGAGTTCGGCGCATTCCGGAGTCACACCGCCAATTACTTTCGGGATATTCGACACGGAAAACCGGGGATTGCCCGGGTCTTCACGTTCCGGGGAAAAGGCAAGGAAGAAGTCCTCGCCGGCACGGGCGCCCTTCTCAGACAAAAGGGGCAGCAACACTTCGGTGGTTGTTCCGGGATAGGTTGTGCTTTCCAGGGAAACCAGCGCGCCAGGCTTTAAAATGCGTGCAATTTCACGCCCCGCTGACTCCACGTGGCACAAGTCAGGCTCCCGGTGCGGATTCAGCGGCGTCGGCACACAGATAATCACGGCATCCGCCCCGATGAGCGCATCATAGCCCGTGGCGGGGCAAAAGATCTTCTGTTCAATGGCATCCGGAACCCATTCGGCGGAAAGATGAAGCAGGTAGCTTTCCCCGCGCCGCAAGCGCGCGATCTTGCCCGGGTCGGTATCTACGGCGACAACGCGGAGGCCCGCCTTCACAAAATGCTGAGCCAGCGGCAAGCCCACATACCCGAGGCCGGCAATGCCGATGACGGTCTCCCCCGCCTCGAGACGCTTGATAAACAGGTTGGAATGTTCGCTCATGGATTTGCCTTCATCAGTTCGGTTATCGCCATTGTATCAGGGCCTGGTTCAGCGCCTCTTCCACGCGACGGCGCGGTTTATAAAAATACGACATGCCGTGACCCGACAGCATCACATCAAAATTCATCCGGGCAAAACGAGTCAGGGATTCCGTGTAAGCGGCTTTATTGAAATCAATGGAACCGTCCCAACCGAAATAGCCGACATTCAGAGTACCGATGACATCGCCGCAGACGACAATGCGCTTGTCGGAGAGCGTGAATGCGTATGCCGTGCAACCCATGGTGTGACCGGGAAAATGCAGCGCCTCAATGGGCACCTCCAGAAGATTCAGGACGTCCCCGCCCTGGACCTGCAGGTCAACCTCACAGGGGGTAAACACCTTGTGGTACAGGAACGCGCAACACCGCTCGTCACCGGCGGCGACGGCCTCGGCCGCATTGACATGGGCGACAATCGTGACACCCGCTTTCTTCAGAAGATAGGCCGCGCCCGCATGGTCCAGATGGGCGTGCGTAAGCAGACAATACCGTATCGCAGCCGGGTCAAGGCCCCAGTAGCGCATGTTGTCGTAGATTTGGTCCAGGGTGTCGCCGCAACCGCAATCAAAGAGCAGAATCCCGTTGCCCGTATCCAGGGCATAGGTGTTCGCGTCATCGAATCCGGCATCCACCCCGGCCCAGGTGATGCCGTTCAAATCACCGCCCACCTGGTAAAGCCCCTTTAAAAGCTGCATAACCACTATCTCCTCATGAGAAACGTAAACCATACCCCAGTATAACCATACCGGGCAGGAATGCAGGACGGCCCGCTTCAGTCCACCCGGCCATCCCACAGCCCCATGGGCATGGGCGAGGGACGTTCACAAGTGCTTTCCAAGGCTACCCGCGTGTGTGTTTCGCCGCTGTCAAGAAAGGCCTGCATGATATCAAGCACGTGATAGGCGAGTTCGCCAGAGGCCCGGTGCGGACGCCCGGTCTGGATGGCCGCAGCCATGTCCGCGAGGCCGAGGCCGCGTGATTGTACCGCGTAGGCATGGGAATGGGGCACCGTCCTCCAGCCGTCGTAACCGTTTCGGAATAGGTTCACCTCGCCGCCGAAGGTATTTGGATCGGGCACACTGAGGGAACCCTCCGTTCCGTGAATCTCTATGCAAGGCAAATCGCTACGCCATACATCAAAGCTGGTGACCATGGTACACACGGCACCATTGGAAAAATCCACAATACCGCTCAGGTGCGTCGGAGTTTCCACATGGATAATTTTCCCCTTCTGGGGTTCGCTGGTAATCAGGCGCTCGGAAAACGCGCGGCGGGTAACGGCGGTGACGCCGGCCGCTGGACCAAGAAGCGTGACCAGCGCCGTAAGATAATAGGGTCCCATGTCAAACATGGGCCCCCCCCCCGCCTCATAATAAAATTCCGGGCTGGGATGCCAGTGTTCATGGCCGTGGCACTGCATGAATGCCGTGGCGGATACAGGCACACCGATCCACCCGTCATCAATGACTTTACGCGCTGTCTGTACGCCCGCGCCCAACACCGTGTCCGGCGCGCACCCCACGCGCAGTTTCCTTTTGGCGGCGGTTTCCAGCAACGTCCGGCCCTCCTCACGCGTCAGGGTCAGCGGCTTTTCGTTATACACATGTTTGCCCGCTTTTACAGCCGCAAGGGCGACAGCAGCGTGCGCCTTGGGAACTGTAATATCAAGAACGATGTCCACTTCATCGCTGGACAGGAGTTTTTCAGGCGTCAGCACATTCGGTATGCCGTGCTTTTTTGCCTTGTCCCGTGCGGCGGTTTTGACAATGTCAGCGCAGGCCGTAATCACAATGGAGTCAAACCGTTTTCCCCCCTCGAAATACAGGTCCGAAATATTGCCGCATCCGATGACGCCCACGTTAAGAGGTTTCATGGAGTTGCCTTTCATTCAACGACACCGGTTAAACCCTGGCTTATGTGTTTCCACTCATCAAAAATCCGGCACAGATTAACGGCATGCCCACAGCATGCCCCGTTTCATAATATCAAAGCAGGGCTTTACATCGAAATCCCCAGCCACGTGGCCCAGGGCGGAATAAAAGACCCGCCCCTCCCCATAGGCACGTTTCCATACTACCGGCATGACGCATCCCTCCACCCAGGCATAGGGGCCGCCGGAAATAGTCGTCGCTGCGAGCACCTCATTGGACGGGTCTACATGCATGTAATAACATTCGGACCTAATGTTGAAATCCTGAATACCGTCCATAATGGGGTCTTCCGGCCGGATGATATGCACCTTATATTCGATAATGCCGCCCGGATGTTCCACAAACTGGCCGCCGGTCATGAACTGGTAATTGGTATTATTGCGAAAAGCGTCGCCCATGCCGCCGTGCCACCCGGCAATGCCCGTCCCCGCACGCACAGCATCGAGCAGCCCGGCTTCCTCTTCCGGTTGTAAGTGTCCCATGGTCCAACAGGGGACAATCAGATCAAAAGAACACAGTCGCTCCCCATCGGCAAATACGGAAAGCGTGTCCGCGACGGTAACGTTAAACCCTTGTTCCGCCAAACAGGGCTCAAAGCGAGCCACACATTGCCGGGGCTCATGGCCTTCCCATCCCCCCCACACCATCAAAACGTGTTTCATTCCTCTTCTCCGTTCCTATTCTTTAACATCGTCAGAAGAAAGCGCTATGTCTCTTTTATTAAGCCTGCGAGTTCAGCGTCTTCAACCCGGCCGCGAGGGCTGTAGTATACGACAAGCGGCGGAATGCCTCAAAAGGATGACCGGCGTAAAAAAAGGACATTAGCGTTTCGGTTATGCTACAGTGAAGACACCGTCAATCCTCATGAATATCAAATCCCTCATACCGTCTGAAAAGAATACCTACCTTGCCATATTCTGGGCCGGGCTTCTTCTTTGCTGCGCGGCGGCCTGGTCATTCCGGCTCATATCGTTTCTGCACGCCAAGGACCTTATACTCGCCTTGGGCCTTCCGGCGGCGCTCTTATGGCAGTACCGTTCCGGCAAGGCGAGAATGCAGGGCGTGGCGCGGTTGGCTCCGCTTTGGCTTGGCTTGTTGTTTTGGGGTGTGTCCGGTATTTTCACTGCCCAGGTACCGGCCTATCACGTAGAAAGCATGCTGCGGCTGGCATTGGTGTTGGCTGCGGCTTCGTTGGCGTTGGAAGCGTTTCGCTTTCGCAACGGCCGGCTTTGGTTATACGGGGCATTGGTGCTTTCGGGCGTACTCGTGGGCGGGCTCGCCCTGCTGCAATATGCCGGTCCGGGGCGGGTACTCTTTCCCGAGTTTCCCGGATACGACCAGCGCGCCTATTCCGTGTTTGGCAACCAGAATCTGCTGGGCGGATATATGGCGTTCAACCTTGCGCTGCACGCCTCCCTCTTCATCCGTTCCAGACACCGCCGCTTCCGAATTACGCTGCTGTTCGCCGCGGCGTTTGCGGTACTGCTGGGCGCGTTGCTGGTCTCCGCCACGCGCAGCGCCTGGCTGGCCGCGGTTGCGAGCGGCCTTTCAGCACTCTTTCTGCCCGGTGGCCCCGCCCGCCTGCGTGACCTGATGCGCCGCCGGACCCGGGCCCAATGGCTGGTGCCGCTGCTTGTCTCGGCATTCGTGCTGGGCCTGGGCGCGCCGCTGGTGCTGGAAAAGGCGTCCCGTACCTTTTCGATAACCGATGTGGGCGGCCGGGCGCGCCTGTGGTTTTATGCGGGCGCGTGGAACATGGTCCGGGAACGCCCCTGGACGGGCGGGGGCCTGGGACAATTCGGATACTGGAGTCCCCTATACCAGGGCAAGGCCCTCTGGAACCCCGGCGGCGAAGGGTTGTACTTCAACGAGCTGCATACCGATCACGCCCATTCAGAGCCCTTGGGATGGTTCGCGGAAACCGGGCTCTTCGGCGTGCTGTTCTGGGCCTGGTTTCTGTGCCGCACCCTGAAGGCGCGCAATCCCGCCCTGC
>JAKLHG010000251.1 GCA_022710255.1 Candidatus Hydrogenedentota bacterium | reverse complement strand
CCGTAGTCGAATATATCGGGACATAAACGTGTCCTTTCAGGCTTGGTTATGATTGTACCAAATTTCATTGGAAACCCGTAGGCCGGGTGGAGCGGAACACAACAATTCATACTCTTAGGTTACATGCACCCAAGGTATACGTCCTTCGCCAAAGACATGAAGTATCCTAAGCTGAACCCGCCTTTGCTTCCCGGCATGTGAATAATAAAGGCGGGTTCCGCTCAGCCTTGAGCATGCCAACGCATCCACATTTGTGTTCAGCCTTTTATATCAAGAGCGACATACCCCATTGTTCCGCTCCACCCGGCCTACGTTTTTTGTTCTCGGATAGTTTGTATGGTATACAGGAGCAAAGAAAGGATGGTATTATCCATGAACAAAAAAAGATACATGGTACGACTATATATGTTGGTTTTGGCGATAATTTTGATACTGACGGTTACAACGGGTGCCGGTGCACAAGAAAATGCCGGATTACAACTTGCTGTTTTTGATATTGACGCCACACCGCCGATCGGCGCACACCTAGCGTATAATCCTGTGATAAACACCTGGGACATGAGCCTCCGGGCACGGGGCATTGTGCTGACGGGTGCGGATGAACCGATTGTGCTGTGCGCGGTTGACTGGGTCGGCATCGGCAGCGAGGGTCATGACGCGTTCCGTCAGACCCTGGCCGAAGCGGCGGGTACGGATATGCATCGGGTAGCGGTGCATACGGTGCATCAGCATGACGCCCCCGGCTGTGACTTCACGGCGGAACGTATTCTGAAAGAACATGGTATCACCCCGCACCGTTATGAAGGGGCCTTTCACCGGGAGGTGCTGCAACGTTTAGGCACGGCCGTTCGGGATGCCATGGAAAAGCAACAGCCTATAACCCACCTGGGACTGGGCAGGGCTCCTGTGCACCAGGTGGCCTCCAACCGCCGCATTGTCGGTCCGGATGGCAAGGTCGGCCCGATGCGCGGTTCTTCCTGCAAGAATCCCGAGTTAATCGCCGCGCCCGAGGGATTGGTTGACCCAGACGTATCTTTGGTCAGTTTCTGGAACGGCGACACCCCTGTGGCCGTGCTCAGTTATTATGCCTGCCACCCGCAAAGTTACTACCGGACAGGCATCGCCAATCCGGATTTTCCCGGAATCGCACGGTTTATGCGGCAACTGGCGGTGCCGCAGGCGCTGCATATTCATTTTGACGGCGCTGGCGGCAACGTGGCCGCAGGCAAGTATAATGACGGTTCCAAAGAAATGCGCCTGATACTGGCGCAACGGCTGGAAGACGGTATGCGTCGTGCCTGGGAGGCCACGGAACGCAGTCCCGTCAGTACGGCAGCGATTCGCTGGGCGGTGGAACCTGTCGGGTTGCCTGTGGCGGAGGGACTTAATGCGGCGGAACTCGAGAAGCGCATGCTCGAGGAAAAGGACATGACCATCGTAGAGGACTGCGCCCGCAAGATCGCGTGGCTGCAACGGCGCGAGGCGGGTATCCTCATTGACGTGGCTTGCCTGTCGCTCGGATATGCGCGTATTCTTCATATGCCCGCCGAGCTTTTTGTGGAATATCAATTGCTGGCCAAGGCGGAACGTCCGAACTTGTTTGTCGCCATGGCCGCCTACGGCGACTATACGCCCGGCTACATCGGTACTGCGATTGCCTATGAACAGGGCGGCTATGAGACCAGCCAGCGAACGAGCAATGTATCTCCCGAAATTGAAACCGTGCTTACTGACGCCATCAAAAAACTAATACAGGAAAAATAACGTACCCGCTTACCTCCGATGGCGTTTTACAGCACAAGCGGTCCTGTTCCCATAAATCATAACTACACCGAATGCTCATTTTTTGGGATATACAGATCACTCTGGGTTAGAAAAGAACATTTTTAAGTACTTCGAAATACAGCCAGTGACCGAAGTCGCTGGGATGATTGATATTGTTCCCCAACATGCTGGAACAGTCTTTTCTTTCAAGCATTTTCATCCAGACCGCATACACATTCCCAAAAGCGCATCCGGAGGTATTTGCAGCCCTTTCTGTGGCTGCCGCATACAGTTCCATACGGTGAGAACCATATTTCCAGTTGGGGTTCGGCGGAAATGCGGAAAACATCAGCACTTCGGCCCCGGTACGTTCCCGAATCGTTTTAACGATTTGCACCAGATTGTCATGAAACACGTCCGGTTCCGGACCGCCTGTATTATGGTCATTCATTCCGAAACCGAGCAATACCAGGTCCGGCTGTCGTGTCAATACCTTTTCTTCCAGACGGGCAAGTCCTGATACAGTACTATCCCCGCCAGTTGCCCCATTTTCAAAGGCAACCTGTGCTTTGGGGAACTGTTCCTGAAGCCATTGGGCATACCGTCGCGTAAACTGGAGGCGCTCTTCGGTCGCATCGCCACCGTAGGTAATGCTGTCGCCAAAAGCGATGACTTTAAAGGGTCCGCCCTTCTGCAATCGTTCTCGCGTCTGCTTCAATACGTCCCGCTGGTCGTTAGGGGTAAACAAGACGGAACCATTTCTCGTCGTATAGTCCACATAAACGAAGAAGGCCGTATTTCCGAAACCCGGAAACTGGTTATGATCAAATTCTTTCTTCCCATAAAGAATATTGGTGCTGAAATCCGGAATGCGCGACCCGGGCGTCCGCGTAACGGTTCCCGCGACATAGTCCACCACATAATCTCGTTCCGGTTCGTAGACCACCATCCCTTCCTTTGCGGGGTCATGGGTGCTTCTCACAACCACAGTCCCGGGAATAATCTGGTTAAAACACAGGGTTCCCGGAATGGCACCAGACAGTACGAGGCTCTCACCATGCATATCCATGGTTGTTTCCGACTGTGAAATCACCGGTATAAGCAGGAACAGTACGTAAAAGATGATCATCATGCCGGGGGTGTGTTTTCTTTTCATTGTTTGGCCTCCTTTTGTTCCCTGACCTTAAGACATGAAATAGTCAGACGGTTTGCCGTAAATGCGACTATTATTCTATCGGCAGCCCTCCGTTGTCAAAAAGTGTACAGCGCCATGGAGGGGACAGGAACGGGCACCACTCCCACTATCATGTTTGACATCTTTATTTTGCAACCTCCTTTCAGACATAATACAACTATGTTTGTTCAAATACTGAGAGGACCACCCCGCAAAAATTTTCGTCTGCCGTCTGTTGTCATTGCATTGGGTATCACCAGTTTTTTAACTGACATGTCCAGCGAGATGATTTATCCACTGTTACCCGTTTTTCTGACAACAGTTCTTGGTGCGGGGGCCGTATCCTTGGGAATTATTGAAGGAATTGCCGAGACGACGGCCTCCTTTCTCAAACTTCTCTCCGGTATCTGGTCCGATCGTGCGACGCGCAGAAAACCTTTTGTTCTGTTCGGATACGGCCTGGCGGGGTTGGCACGCCCTCTTATCGGTATCGCCTCGGGATGGGGGTTTGTCCTTGTTATGCGTTTCACGGACCGCATCGGCAAGGGACTCCGCACAGCGCCCCGTGACGCCCTCATTGTGGACGCCGTACCCATAACCCATCGTGGGACCGCCTTCGGTTTTCAGCGCGCTTTAGATCACGCCGGGGCCGTGACAGGCCCCGTCCTGGCAGCCATATTACTCATGGTGGGAGGGGTCTCTGTACGCCACGTATTCCTTCTTGCCTTCCTCCCCGCCATCGCCGTTCTTTTCGTCCTGACCTTCGGAGTCAGGGAAGTGCCCAAAGAACCTCCAAGAACCGGGAAGCAACCGATACTGGGACATTGGCGTGAACTTGGCTCTTCCATTCACCTGTACCTTCTGGCCTTACTGGTGTTTGCCTTAGGCAACTCGACCGATGCATTTATTCTGTTGCATCTCAACAATGCCGGCATGCCCCTATACGGTGTTTCGTTGGTTTGGGCCGCTCATCATGTCATAAAGATGATTTCCTCTTGGTATGGCGGTGCCTTGTCAGACCGGATGGGACGGAAACGCATCGTATTAACAGGCTGGACACTTTACAGCGTCGTATATTTGGCTTTCGCCTTGTCTGCGGAACTGGTCCCATTGATCATCATCTTTCTTGTCTATGGAATCTATTATGGTCTTACGGAACCTGTTGAACGCGCCTGGATTGCGGACATGGCGCCCAGACAACAGGTTGGTGCCGCACTAGGATTCTACCACGCCGCAATAGGACTTGGCGCGCTCCCGGCAAGCGTTTTATTCGGATGGGTATGGAATTTATTCGGTGCTCCTGTCGCCTTCATTATGGGTGCGACCTTGGCCTTTACCGCATCTCTTCTACTCTCTTTTGTAGGCAAATCCGAAAAAGACGCCCACATTTCCCTTTAAGAAGAAGCATAATCCCAACCTCTTGGACACGCACTTCGTCTACACAAATCACCAATAGGTTGTACCGCTTTCTGCATTGTATGGATCCGCGGACACTTATATGAACTGTATTATCACATCGTCTTTCGGGATTGCATAACAACAGCGGCAGGCAACTATCTCTAAATTTCCTCCTTACAGAGCGTAATATTGCCTTAACCTTGCTGCACTACGAGTATTACTCAGGGTATACCCTGTCTTTCGGTCAGGCCACCGGGTTGGATTGTTTGTTCAGGAGGTCACGAATTTCAGACAAAAGTTCCTGGTCTTTCGTCAAGGTAGCGGGCGCCGTTTCTTCTTCAACCTTGGTCCGTGTGAACAAGCCCACAATCTTCACCATGAAAATGAACAGAACCAGTGCAATCAGCAGAAAGCTAACGATTTCGCCCAGAAAGAGGCCATAGGGAATCGTTTTTTCCCCTACGGTCAGCTTCCAGTCCACATACCCCTGTTCCCCGGGCATGACCAGGCTCACGGCGGGCATAATTACATTCTTAACGAAAGAATCGAGCAGTTTTCCAAATGCGCCACCGATGATGACACCCACAGCCATGTCAATCAAATTGCCTTTGAAAGCGAAATCCTTGAACTCACTGAGAAATGAAAACGCTTTCTTGCCACCAAGTTTATTTACCTTGTCAAATGCATCCATCATGTACTCCTTTCTGTGTGTGTTATACTGAAACTCCTATAACCATCAGTACGCATCAATAACTATAGGTGTGCCCGATTCCCCTGCACCATTGGTAATATTTTACCTGATAAAAATAAGTTTGTGTTACAAAATTTTTCAGAGTGTTAGATATTGTTTAAGGTTGTGCCACGACCCCGGCTCATGGTATCTTACTCTCCGCTGCCGAATCGTAACGAATGCCCCCTTGCTTCCGGTCTGTCAGGAGCGCACATGACCCCTCACCCACTAAAACTTCAAAAACTGATGCTGCGCACTGCTGCCGCCCGCACTGCCATTCCGGGGTTTAATATTCCTTATCTTCCCATGATGGCGCCCGTTGTAAATGCGTTGCGGGATACACACTGTTTTGGACTGATAATGGTGGCACGCCTCGAATGGACGAAATTTGCCGCGGGCGGATTGCAGCAGGTCTTTAATACCTACCAAAACGTCAAAGATGAACGGTATACGCGACTGCATCTGGACCACGTGCCGGTCATCGATGAAGATCAACTCCCTGTGGAATATGATACAATACTGCGTGAAGCGGTAGAAATTGGCTATGATTCCGTCATGGTGGATGGATCGCGGCTTTCCTTTTCCGAGAATATCGCGGCAACCAGATCTATTGTTGATATGGCCCATGCGTCCGGTGTGCCTGTGGAGGCCGAGCTTGGTGCTGTGTTGGGCCATGAATCCGGGCCGTTACCTCCTTATGAAGAGGTTTTTTCCACCGGCCGTGGATTTACGGATCCGGAACAGGCGCGTATATTTGTCGAAGAAACAGGTGTGGACTGGTTGTCCGTTGCCGTAGGCAGCGTACACGGGGCCATCGCCGCAGCAACCCGACGTGAAAAAAAATTGGAAGCGCGTCTAAGCATAGAGAGACTTGACCAGATTCGTAACGCTGTCGGCATTCCCCTGGTTCTGCACGGAGGCACGGGCATCCGAAAGGCCTGCGTACTCGACGGGATACAGCATGGTATTGCTAAAATAAATGTGGCAACCGCCGTCAGGCAGCCTTACGAGGCACTTATGGATTCGGCGCCCGAGTGCGCTCTGGAAGCGGTATACAGGGCTACCCGTGACG
>JAKLHG010000250.1 GCA_022710255.1 Candidatus Hydrogenedentota bacterium | reverse complement strand
GTCATCAGTCCCTTTTTGCTCCGTCTTTTTGTTTGTTTACGAGTGCCATACGCATTTCCGACGAGATCAGGAAGTCTGACGTTGCTTGATTTTGATCGATTCAGGATGTCCCTATAGTTTCCGACAGTTTTTTTCCGAAAGATTCCAACCATCTACACCTCATTGAATGCGGCAAGAAAATCCTCCCAGGTAATATGCGCTTGCGTAATAATGGTGCGCAACGTGGAGCCGTTAATGTGACGATGCGCCGGCATGGTCAGCGGCGTCCGTGTTCCGTCTATGTTTTCACGAAGCATTTGTGAACGCCTCGCCTGACTTCGTGAAAACCAAGCCCCTCAAAGGTCTTTATTGCCTGGTCCAGGGGAACATCAGAAGGAAATGCAGTCATGGTATCTATACACCCGCTTCGGCCACAAAAGCCTCAAGAACAGGCGTATCCGGGTCAGGGTCAAAAACCTCTTCACCGAAGATCTCACTATGAAAACGTATGGCAGATTCTACATCGTGTAATGCTTCGGAATAGCTGTCGCCTTCGCCCACGACTACCCCCTTCATACCAAGAGGGTAGGCGATGTAACCGTCCGAATGACCACGAAATAGCCCATAGCAGTAAAGGGCATCCATGCTTTGTTACTGACGGCTATTTCGTCGTCAGTCCCTTTTTGCTCCGTCTTTTTGTTTGTTTTCCAGTGCCATGGGCATTTCCGACGAGATCAGGATATCTGAATTTATGAATATGGCTACCAGCTGCCGCCACCAGATTACCCAGTGCACCGACCGGCGTGTCCTGCATTTCGCAGAAGCGCTGGCTTGAATAGCCAGCGGGAAGTCAGAACATCCGACTATACCTCGACAGGTGTAAGTTCATAGAACTTGGCCTGGTTTGAAGCCGTTTTCAGGTCGCCCCGCTTAAGGCACTCACGACTATCATCCAGTTTACAGGCGTCTTCTAAAGAAAGGCAGGGAGACCATTCATCGCTTGTCTTAATAACTTCAACTTCAACTTCGGCCACATAGTTGCCATCATGGAGATACTTTATTTTTTTTCGATTCATCGTGTTATTCTCGCATAACAATTTCTCTTACTGTCAAATTTCCATCAAACAGAGCATTGTAACCCTGTTCGGGCCCACACGCCTCCCTAAGTCAGCCTGGATATGCAGATGACAGAAGGCGCGGCGGCGTCAGGCTTTCATGGCACGCGCGAACCAGCTGCCCATCGCGCTGTCTTTCATTCCGTATTCCAAAAAATGTTCGCGCAACCTGGCTGCGATAGTGTCCGAATCAAAATCCGGTTCCATCAGGATATCCGCGAGGGCCTGCTCCGTTTTTTCCCGCCCGTAATGTTCAACGGCCCAATGGACGACCCACAGAAGTTTGTAGAAATCTACCGGTTTTCCATGGGCCAGAAAGATGGTTATCGCATACGGTCGTGTCAATTCGATGGCTTGTTGCCGGGTACTTATTTCCATTCTTTGTATATCTCCTATCATGACAGCCGTTCTCTATAAACGGCTTAACTGAAGGTGGATTTCGTTCCGCCCTATGGATACGATATGTTCAAGCCGTTACTTGAGTCCGGCAAAGGAAATCAACGGCATAGCCATGGATTCCACTCCACCCAGCCTACGATACTCCACATAAAATTATGAGCAGCGACCAGTTCTCTTATGGAGCCGCCTTCCGTAAACAGGTCATCTTCCTGTTAAACGCCAGAGCGATGGATTTTATTCAACTAAAAAGCGGCCATACTGCCGCGAAGCAGTATGGCCGCCAAACAGAAAGGAAAAGATAAAGGTGTTGTCACTTATCCAGCGAAGAGCGGAGCAAGCACGAGCGAAATCACGCACATCAGTTTGATGAGGATGTTGATGGACGGGCCGACCGTGTCTTTGAGCGGGTCGCCGACGGTGTCGCCGACCACGGCCGCCTTGTGCGCTTCCGAGCCCTTGCCGCCGAAGTGGCCTTCCTCGATGTATTTCTTGGCGTTGTCCATGGCGCCGCCGGAGTTGGCGGTCTGAATGCCGAGCATGACGCCCGTGGCGATGGCGCCGACGAGCATGCCCGCCAGACCCGCGGTGCCCAACGGCGAGAAGCCAATGATAACCGGGAACAGGATGGCGAGGCCGCCGGGCAGCAGCATGCCCTTGATGGCGCCCTTGGTGGCGATGCTGACACATTTTGTACTGTCAGGGATAACGCCTTCCTTGCCTTCCTTCAGTCCGGGGATTTCACGAAACTGGCGGCGGACCTCCTGAATCATGGTATCGGCGCATTTGCCGACCGCACCAAAGAGCATGGACGAGAAGAAGAAGGGCATCATGGCGCCGATGAGCAAGCCGGCGAGAATCATTGGATTGCTGATGCTGACTTCCGTAACATTAGCCGCCAGCATAAACGCGCTGAGCAGCCCGATGGCCGCGAAGGCTGCAGAACCGATGGCAAAGCCTTTGCCGATGGCGGCGGTGGTGTTGCCGACCGCGTCCAGGTTGTCCGTGATCTTGCGGACGCCGGGATCCATGTGCGCCATTTCAGCAATACCGCCCGCGTTGTCGGCGATGGGGCCGTAGGCATCCACCGCCACGACCATGCCGGTCGTTGCCAACATGCCGAGCGCCGCAATGGCCACGCCGTATACGCCAGCGAAATGGGCTGCAACCACCACAGCGATGGCGAGAACAATTACGGGACCCAGGGTGCTCTGCATGCCGACAGCCGTGCCCCCGGTGACTGCAATCGCGGGGCCGGTCTGACAGCCTTCAGCCAGTTTTTTCACGGGGTTGTATTTGCCCGAGGTGAAATATTCGCTGGCAAAACCGACAGCCATGCCGGCGACAATACCAACGAAGCAGGCGACGGCGGGGCCATACCAGGCATATTGAACACCTTCCAGGGAAAATCCTTCGCCTCTCAGGAACGAGTAGCCAAAGACACCCAACATACACAGGATTGCGCTGATATAGGTGCCGTTCATCAAGGCGCTCTGCGGGTTGCTCTGCGCGAATTTCTTGACATACATCACGCCGATGATGGAAGCGATGATGCCGATGGCGGCAACAAAGAAGGGGAACGATTTCACGAACACCGTGGTACCTGGATTGGCCGTAAACATAATGGCCCCCACGGCCAGCGCGGCGATGATGGATTCCACATAGGATTCGAGGAGGTCGGCGCCCAAGCCGGCGACATCGCCCACATTGTCGCCCACATTGTCCGCGATGACAGCGGGGTTGCGCGGGTCGTCTTCCGGAATGCCCGCTTCCACCTTGCCCACCAAGTCGGCGCCCATGTCGGCGCCCTTGGTGAAGATGCCGCCGCCGGAGCGGCCAAACAGGGCCAGAAGCGATGCGCCCATGGCATAGCCATTTACAATGGTCGGATCGCCATTGAAGATTTTATATACGATTACGAGACCAAGCAGGGCGACGCCCACCACGGTGAGGCCCATGACAGCACCGCCGCTGATGGCGACATCCAGAGCGGCTTTGACCCCGCCGCTTTCCGCCGCCGCCGCAGTACGCGCGTTGGAGCGCGTAGCGATCCACATGCCGATGATGCCCGCACAGGCACTGGCGACGGCACCCGCGATAAACGATACCGACGTCATCCAGTTTAACCGCAATTCCGGTTTCACAACACCGACCGCCGCCAGGAAGGCGGCGATAACGATTACAAAACCGCTTACCCAGGTGTATTCCTGTTTAAGAAAGGCCGCCGCGCCTTGTTGAACCGACTTGGAAAGGAAAGCCATTCTTTCCGTTCCCTGCGGTTTGGAAAGGACATACCGTATCAGGTATACCACAAAAAGCAGAGCCGCTATGGCAGCTGCTCCCGAAACTTTTAAGAACATGTCCAGCATACGTTTCTCCTTCTACTTGTTTGGTTAATACGAGGTTGCAGGCTGCCGCACGGCATCCAACGCCGTTCGTGCCGGCCGACATCCGTTACTCCTGTTGCTTTATCGCAAACAGCGCCTGTTGCGCCGCCTGTTGCTCCGCTTCTTTCTTGCTCAACCCGGTGCCGCGCCCCAGTGGAAGTTCGCGCACATACACTTCCACATCAAACTCTTTACGATGGTCCGGTCCATCGCTGCGTACAACTTCAAACCGGGGCAGCGCGATGTGGGCCGCCTGACAGTAATTCTGCAGTTCAGACTTATAGTCCCACGCGGGCGGCGCCTGACACAAGCCGTCCATCTCCGATGCAAACATACGCAACACAAAATCACGCGCCTGCGGCCAGCCGCTATCCAGATATACGGCGCCGATTACCGCTTCCAGGCAATCCGCCAGCAAGGCAACCCGTTTCCGGCCGCCGCCGGACTCTTCACCCTTACCCAGACGCACCAGCGGCGCCAAATCCATACGACGGGCCACCCGGCCCACCATATTCCGGTTTACCACGGTGGCTCGTAATTTAGTATAGTCACCCGGGCCGAGTCCCGGCATTCTTTCGAACAAATAATGCGACACCGCAAGTTCAAGCACGGCATCCCCCAGAAACTCGAGCGCCTCATAGTCCCTGCCCGCCTTTTCGGGAAATTCAGCAATACTTGACGCATGGGTCAGCGCTTCATCCAACAAGGCGTAAGAAGAAAGCGTAATGTTTAAACGCTGCGCCAGATGGCCCAGTGCTTCCAAACGTTCCGGGGGCATTTCTACGCTACACATAGTGTTTGAAGACTCCTGTGTCATGCCGGTCAACCCTTGAAGCGTTTGACGGGGAAACAATCAGGCTTGCCTTCCGCGCACTATGCGAGGCACACCTTTCAGGGTGTGCCTGATCCGGGCCGAGACCTGGGGAACCGAAACCGGGGTTATTATACCGAATGGTAAGTACACATGCAAATGCCTCACCAATTCTAGTACAACACGGCCGAAAAGCCTGTGACGCAGGAGCGGGGCTCGTTTTGCCCGGGCGGGCAAAAAAAATGGCATGCACGGACACTGGAGGAAAAACCGGCAGAGTTACTACAAACGCGCCTTGATATAGGCAATAGCTTCGCCCACATTGGTTATCGTATTGGCTTCGTCGTCTATTTCAATCCCGAACTCTTCTTCCAGATTCATCAGTAGTTCCGTTGTGTCCAAGGAATCCGCGCCCAGGTCCTCGGTAAACCGCGCGTCATCGGTAACTTCTTCAATCCCGCGTTCAAAACGGTCCGCAATCAGTTGTCGTATTTTGTTTGTGATGTCGTCACTCATGTCCACGCTCCTTATGTTCAAAGAGGGTATGTACTGAACTTCATAGTTAGCCCCGGGCATTCCACCGACCGTTTCCAGCGTGTTAGTATATTCCCTTTACGGGTACAGGCACAACCCAACAGCCTCCGGGCGCCCAGGCCAGGTTGCGCAAAGGCACCGTCAGCGGGTATTATGACATATTCATTTCTTTCACTCCAAATTGTTTATAGGCTAACAGTTTAACGGGCAGGATATCAACGCGATCATGGAACATGCCTCCCCCTCGCCGGGAACCTCCAAATTGTTTCTTTGCTTGTGCACGTTTGCAGCGGTCGTATTGGGTTTGGGCTCCGTTTGGGTACCCGTAACGGGAATGGCTGTTGTCCAGGGACTGCACCGCGCCGCGTTTATTTTCATCATGCTATGGTTCTTCCTGAACTGGCTGCCCCGGCGCACCACGCTTCCCATACAAGTTCTGGCGGCCATGATTCTGGGCGTTCTTGCGGGCTGGCTTCTGACGAAACTGGGCGGCCGCGCTTTTGTCATCGAATACCTGGGGATTTTTGGAAAGCTTTTCATTCTGATGCTCACCTTTGTGATCCTTCCCCTGATTTTCGTGTCGGTGTTGAACGGAACAGCGGGCATCGGAGATCCGAAACGGCTGGGCACGGTGGGATTCAAGAGTTTGCTGTATTATTTTTGCACGACAGGTCTTGCGGTACTACTGGGACTCTTTTTGGTCAATATGGTCCGCCCGGGAGAAGGGCGGAAATCACTGCGGAAGGAGGTTGAAGCACAGGCGACAAGAGAAAGACAGGCCACGGGGGCGGAAGATGAAGACAATTCGTATAAGTTATCCCTTGGACTGCGCCTCCAAAACCAGGTACTGCCTGCGGTGATTCACAATCCAATTATGGCGGACCAGAACCCGCTGGTAGTTATTTTTTTTGCCATCCTGCTAGG